>NZ_JASPHV020000012.1:0-78013 GCF_030229435.2 Corynebacterium sp. MSK122
CCCGAACATGTCGCGTGGGTGCAAAATGAGCTCAACGAAACACCCCGACAAATCCTCGGCGGCGCAACCCCACGTGAAATACTTAACGAACTATTCAAGCGTGGCGCATCCACCGCTTGATTCCGCCGGGCGCCCCTAAAGGGGCGCCTTTTTGATTGCTGCATCAGTGGGCTTGTTAATCCATTTCACTTTCTTGTCTAAATGAGCACTATTTAACTCCGCCGCTCGGTAGGCTTAGGTCATGACTACTCAGCCATCCGATGTTGAAATTGCCCAAGCCCACCAATTGCAGCCGATTGCAGAGGTCGCAGCCAAGGCGGGCATTCCTGCCGACGCCGTAATTCCTTTTGGCAATACCAAAGCCAAAGTCGATTTCACCAAGGTGGACTATTCCAAGGAAAACCAGGGCAAGCTGGTGCTTGTCACCGGTGTATCGCCCACACCTGCCGGCGAGGGAAAATCCACCGTGCTCATCGGCCTTACCGACGCCCTTGATCAGTTGGGCAAGAAGGCCATCGTTGCCCTGCGGGAGCCCTCCCAGGGACCAGTGATGGGTATTAAGGGCGGCGCGGCTGGCGGCGGCTATGCACAGATTGTCCCCATGGAAGACATCAATCTTCACTTCACCGGCGATTTTCATGCCATTACCTCTGCAACCAACACCCTGGCCGCCATCATTGATAACCACATCCATCAAGGCAACGCCTTGGGCATCGACCCGCGGCGCGTGACATGGCAGCGGTGCATGGACGTCAATGACCGTGCCCTGCGAAACGTGGTGACCGGTCTAGGCGGGCCAGCTCATGGTGTGCCTGCAGAAACCGGCTTCACCATTACCGCGGCCTCCGAAATCATGGCTATCTTGTGCTTGGCCACGAACCTCGAGGACCTAAAGAAGCGCCTCGGCGATATCACCATCGGCTTCACCTATGATCAGCGCCCTGTTACTGCGCGTGATTTGAATGCGGAAGGTGCGCTCGCGGCGCTCATGCGTGATGCCCTCAACCCCAACCTTGTACAGACCCTTGGCGGCGTGCCGGCCTTGGTGCACGGTGGTCCTTTCGCCAATATCGCGCACGGCTGCAACTCCCTACTGGCAACCCACACCGCACTGCAATTCGGCGATATCGTCTTAAGCGAGGCTGGGTTCGGTTCCGACCTAGGCGGAGAAAAGTTCGTAGACATCAAGGCGCGCTTTGGCGACCTAGATGTTGCTGGCGCCGTGGTCGTTGCCACCATCCGCTCGCAGAAATACAACGGCGGTGTGGCGAAGGATAAACTCACCGAGGAAAACCTGGATGCCCTCAAGGCGGGCATAGTCAACCTAGAGCGACACGTAGAAAACCTGCGCAAGTTCGGGATCAAGCCGGTAGTAGCGCTCAACCTCTTTTGGTCCGATACCGAAGCAGAACGCGAGTTCATGCGGCAGTGGGCCGAAGGCTTCGGAGTGGCCTTGGAGGAAGCCAATGTGTGGTCCGAGGGCGGCGAGGGCGCTACCAAGCTGGCAGAGACCTTGCTGGAGAACCTGCAGGGCGGAGCCAAGCAGCTCTACGATCCGCAGGAGGGAATCGAGGCCTCTATCGAAACCATCGCGCGCGAGATCTATCGCGCAGACCGTGTGGAATACGGGGCAAAGGCGCTCAAGGATCTGAAGTATATACAGGACAATGGCTGGGACAAGCTGCCGGTGGTCATCTCTAAGACGCAGTATTCCTTCAGCGATGATGCCTCTGCTCTGGGGGCGCCGGAAGGCCATACGCTGCATGTGCGCGAATTGCTGCCGCGCACCGGTTCGGGGTTTGTCGTCGTGCTCACGGGCAACGTCATGACGATGCCGGGGCTGCCGAAGAAGCCTGCGGCCAATAATATCGATGTCGATAAGCAGGGCACCATTTCGGGCCTTTTCTAGGCAGGTGGGGCGCTAGTCCTTTGTATCTGCCGCGGAACCCGGCCAGCCCGGGTACTGCGGCGGAGTGCCGCCAAACTCCGGGCAGAGATCCTGGTGGGCGCACCAGCCGCAGAGCTTGGATGGCTTCGGACGGAAGTTCCCGGCGCGCCCGTCGGCCTCAATCTTTGCCCACAGCTCGCCGAGATCGCGCTCGAAGTATTCGAGCTCCTCACGGTTTGGGCTAAGAAACATCGAGTCCAAGACCTTGAGGTACATTAGGCGCAACTGGTGGGGAATGGTGCCTAGAATGCGCCAGTAGACTAGCGCATAAAAGCGCATCTGGAACTGTGCATCGTGGGAATAGCGGGGAAGTGGCTTCTTGCCGGTTTTATAATCCACGACTCGGATCTCGCCGGTTGGGGCGCGGTCCACGCGGTCGATGAAGCCACGGACGGGGACGCCATTGGGAAGGACCGTATTGACGTACATCTCTGTTTCTTGGCAATCAAAACCTTGTGGATTTTCCATCTGGAAATAGCCTTTGAGCAGTTCCCTGGCAGCGACGAAGAAGTCGTAGGTGTCTGCTTCTGGCACGAGCTCTAAAAGTTCCTCGTCTTTGGCGGTCATCTCTGCCCAGGAAGGTTTAATCATCTTTACCGCGGCAGGATAGGTCCGCTCGTCGCGCGGTAGCTTGTGCATCTCTTCCAGCACGGCGTGCACGAGGGTTCCTTTGACCTGCGCGATGGTCTTGGGCTCGGGCAACTTGTCAATGGCGCGGAAGCGATAGAGCAGCGGGCACTGCTTATAGTCGGAGGCGCGCGAGGGCGACAGGGCGAGTGGGCGGGGTGTAGATGAAGTAGCCATGGTGTATCTAGCCTATCGCCGCGCGATTCGTGGCAAGCTAGGAGGTATGAGTTATACCGCAGATTTCCTAGATTTCATTGCTGCTTCTCCTTCTTCGTACCACGCTGCCGATGAGGTATCCCGCCAGTTGTGCGAGGCGGGATTTGAGGTACAGGATGAGGGAACGCAGTGGTCCGCTGCACCTGGCGGCCACGTTATGGTGCGCGGCGGCGCGGTAGCGGCGTGGTACGTGCCAGAGGGCGCGGATAAGAATTCTGCTTTCCGCATCGTGGGGTCGCATACGGACTCGCCAGGCTTGGTTCTTAAACCCACGCCGGACTTTTCCGCGGCCGGCTGGCAACAGGTGGCAGTAGAGATCTATGGCGGGGCGCTACTGCATACCTGGTTTGACCGAGAGCTGACCGTAGCCGGGCAGATCATTAGCAAGGATGGCACGCGGCACCTAGTCAATACTGGCCCAGTGCTGCGCCTGCCGTCGCTTGCCATTCACCTCTACCGCAAGGATGAGTTTAAGCCGGACCGCCAGCACAACATGCAGCCAATTTTGAGCGTCGGTGACCCAGAGGCGTCCATCGTGCAGGTAGTGGGGGAGAAGGTGGGCGTCGCCAAGCAGGATATTGCTTCCTTTAACCTGATTACGGCCGATGCCGCTCGCGGCGAAGTCTTTGGCGCCGGCAAGCAGTTCATTGCGGCTGGCCGCATGGATAACCTGTCGTCTGTATACGCCTCGCTAGCGGCGATGAAGAAGGCCGCCCAAGGCTATCAGGGCAAGGATGTCTTGGTCATGATGGCCTTTGACCACGAGGAAGTGGGCTCCAGCTCGCGCTACGGTGCGGGCGGTCCCATCCTAGCGGATGTACTCACCCGCACAGCGCGGGCGCTGGGTGCCAACGAGGAGGAACGCTTCCAGATGTTTTCCCGCTCGAGCTGTGTCTCGGCCGATGCCGCGCATTCGGTGCACCCGAACTACGTGGGCAAGCACGATCCCACGCACCATCCGATCATCGGCAAGGGTCCAGTGACCAAGATCAATGGCAATCAGCGCTATGCCTCCGATGCCACCACGGTGGCGTTATGGGAAGCAGCATGCGAGAAGGCAGGTGTGCCGGTGCAGCGGTTTGTGGGCAATAATGATGTGCCCTGTGGCTCGACCATTGGTCCCATTACAGCGACGCGTTTGGGCATCGATACCGTCGATGTGGGCGTGCCCATGCTGTCTATGCACTCGGCGCGTGAAATGGTAGGCGAGCGGGACCAAGTATGGCTCGCGCAGGCACTTGAGGCATACTTGGTGGGATAGTAACCGCAACCTCGAGGAGTCTTGAGACATGGCTTATTCCGGCCCCTTTGCCTACGGCGACCGCGTGCAGCTTACCGACGCCAAGCGGCGCCATTACACGGTCATTCTGGAAGAAAGAGGCCAGTTCCACTCCCACAAGGGCATCATTAACCATGATGACATCGTGGGCATGGACGAAGGCTCAGTTATCGAGTCCACCCTTGGCTCCTCCTTCCTCCTTTTCCGCCACCTGATGGTGGACCACGTGCTGTCGATGCCGCGTGGTGCTGCGGTGATCTATCCCAAGGATGCGGCGCAGATTTTGGTAGAGGGCGATATCTTCATGGGCGCGCGCGTGCTCGAGGCCGGCGCCGGTTCGGGTGCATTGTCTATGTCCCTGCTGCGCGCCGTGGGTCCAGAAGGTCATGTGTATTCCTATGAGGTGCGCGATGACCACCTTGAGTATGCGGTCGATAACGTCAAGGAATATTTTGGTGAGCAGCCCGAGTGGTGGTCGCCGCGACTCGGCGATTTAGGAGACGTCACCGCCGAGGACTTGGGTGGGCCGGTAGACCGCGTAATCCTCGATATGCTCGAGCCCTGGGAGCACCTGGAGACCGTGCGCGATCTCCTCATCCCCGGTGGTGTGTTCATGACCTACGTAGCAACGGTGCCGCAGTTGATGAAGGTCATGGAAGGAATCCGCGAGCTCAAGTGCTTTACCGAGCCTAAGGCGTGGGAATCGCTGGTGCGCGAATGGAAGGTCGAAGGCCTGGCTACGCGCCCGGAGCACCGTATGAATGCGCATACCGCCTTCCTTATCTGGACCCGGCGCTTGGCCGATGGCGTCACTCCGCCCCGCCCGCAACGCCGTGCCCGCAAGTAAAGCTGGAAATCGGCTCACCTCAGCACCTAGAATTTAAAGCGCAAGTCCCCTCTTTCGCCGACTGGGTCGCGTTAGAGTAGTGGGCATGGATGAAGCCACGGACTATAAGCGGCAGATCAGCCAGCTTGCTGCCCGCAATCAGAAGTTGGCGGGCTTATTAAAAGAATCGCGTGGGAAGCTGGAACAGCTTTTTGCGGAGCTTAACGCGCTGGCTGAGCCGGCATCGACCTACGGCGTTTTCTTAGGCTATTCGCCTACCCACAGCGAGGTGGGAACCACCGCGGAGGTCTACACCAACGGCCGCGTGATGCAGCTTAAAGTCTCGCCCAATGTGGAACCAGGCAGCCTAGTGGCCGGCCAGCAGGTTCGCTTGGGCGATGGCTTCGTGGTGGTGGAAGGGTGCCCACCCGAGCGCACCGGCGAGCTCGCCACCGTGGTCGAGCGCCTAGGAGATAGACGCCTCATCGTGGCAAATTCCTCTGGCGAGGAAAAAGTAGTGCTGCTATCGCAGACACTGCGCGAGGAAACCCGCGTGGCAGCAGGAGAAATCGTGCTGGTTGATCCCAAAGCTGCCGTCGCGCTGGAAAAGGTGGCAAAGACGGAAGTCTCCCAGCTCTCCCTTGAGGAGGTCCCTGATGTGCGCTACGAGGACATCGGGGGGCTCGATGAGCAGATTTCCCAGATCCGCGATTCCGTAGAACTGCCGTTTATCCATCCGGACCTCTACCACCAATACGAGCTACAGCCGCCTAAGGGTGTCCTCCTCTATGGCCCTCCGGGGTGCGGTAAGACGCTCATTGCCAAGGCCGTGGCCCATTCTTTAGCGCAGCAGTTGGGCAGTGATGGGTCGAGCTACTTCCTCAATATCAAGGGCCCAGAGTTACTCAATAAGTATGTAGGAGAGACGGAACGCCGCATTCGCCTCATCTTCGAGCGCGCTCGTGAATTAGCCCAGCTGAGCTCTGATAAGCCGGTGGTCATCTTTTTTGATGAGATGGAATCAATCTTCCGCACCCGTGGCTCAGGCGTATCTTCGGATATGGAAACCACGGTGGTGCCGCAGCTACTCACAGAACTCGACGGAGTAGAAAGCCTATCCAATGTGATAGTCATCGGCGCGACCAACCGTGAGGAGCTCATCGATCCCGCCATCATGCGTCCCGGCCGGCTGGATATCAAGATCCGGGTCAACCGGCCGAATAAAGAGGGCGCCCGCGAGATATTTGCCCGCCACTTTGCACAATCCGTGCCACACCAGGGCACGCTAGAGGAACTCATCGGCGCCGCGGTGGATGAGCTCTATGCCGATCGCCCCTTTGTGCAGCTGCACTTTTCCAGCGGCGAGCGCGAAATTTTGCACTACCGGGACTTTGTCTCCGGCGCGATGATTGCCAATATCCTCTCCCGCGCCAAAAAGCTGGCTATTAAGGACGAACTGGAACAGCGTGCGGGCAGTGAGAAGGGGATAGGCGGGCGCCGTGGGGGCATCGCCAAGCAGCATCTGCTCCAGGCCATCGCGGCCGAGCGGGCCGAATCCGAGTACGTGCCCACCTCTACCAACCCGGAGGAGTGGACCAAGATCATCTCCCAAGACCATGCTGGAGCCCGCGTAGAACGGGTGGAGCTACTGACTGCAAGGAGGAGCGCATGAGTCGCGTAGTAGGCACCGAGACCGAGTACGGCATTGCCACCCCGGAGCTGCCGGAATATTCGCCCATCATTTCGTCCACGCACGCGGTGGTAGCGTATGCCGCGCTGCACACTGGGGCGCGCTCGCGGTGGGACTTTGCAGAGGAGCACCCGCTGCGCGATTCTCGCGGATTCGATCTCAAGCGCTACCACACCGTGCCCGTGGTGGATCCCAACGCCATCGGTGTGGCCAATGTGGTCACGGCCAATGGCGCGCGCTTCTATGTGGACCACGCCCACCCAGAATATTCCGCGCCGGAATGCACTAATGCTTGGGACGCCACGCTTTACGACGCCGCAGGTGACGCCACGCTCCTGCAAGCCGCCGCGTCCGTAGCGGGGCTGAGCGCGCAAGGAAAGTCCGTCCTTGCTAACCATGACCCGTGCCCTGCCTTGCGCTTCTACAAAAACAACGTGGACGGCAAGGGCGCGTCTTATGGCTCGCACGAGAACTATCAGTACTCCCGTGCCACGGACTTTGACACTATGGCGCAGGCCCTTATCCCGTTTTTCGTGGCCCGCCAGGTAGTCATCGGCGCCGGGCGCATGGGGATCGGCGAGTTTGGCGAGGAGCCGGGATTCCAGATCTCCCAGCGTGCTGACTATATTGAGCAGGAAATTTCGCTGGAGACCACCCTCAATCGCGGTATCATCAATACCCGCGACGAGCCGCATGCGGTGCACGCGGACTATGGGCGCCTCCACGTCATCATCGGAGACGCGAATATGTCGCAGACCTCCACGCTACTCAAACTGGGCATGACCTCGCTGGTGCTCGATGCGATTGAGCACGGTGTGGACTTTAGCGATCTCCGCTTGCAGGATGCCGTGGCGGAGGTCCCCCGCGTCAGCCGCGATCTCTCCCTTCAACATCGCCTCGAGCTTGCCGACGCCCGCCAGCTCACCGCCCTAGAAATCCTCGCCGAATACCGCGCTCGCGTCACCCCACGCACCGACGCAGACCACAAGGTGCTCGCGGTCTGGGACGAGGCAGTCGCGCTTCTTGCGGAAGATCCGATGCAGGCCGCACACCTTTTGGATTGGGTGGCGAAATATCGCTTGATCAAGGGCTACCTCGACCGTGGTATCGATCCGGCAGACCCGAAGCTGCGCCTGATTGACCTGCAATACGCGGAGATTGATCCTGCCAAATCGCTACACCACGCGCTGGTGCGTAAAGGCCAGATGCGGCAGCTCTTTAGCGCTGCAGAAGTTGAAAACGCCGCTACCATTCCGCCAGAGGACACCCGCGCGTATTTCCGCGGCCGAGTGACGCAGAAATTCGGCGAGGACATCATTGCTGCGAGCTGGCAAAGCCTTACGGTGCGGGTTGGCGAGGCAACCGCGGCACCTTGGGCCACGGTTCCGATGGATGAGACCACCGGTCTGACCCGCGCCCAGTGCGAGGAGATCATCGACACCGCACGTACGGTGGAGGATCTCCTCCAGGGACTCACTGACAGCGGGATTCAGCCCGAGTACCGTAACTAATAGTCAGACATCGAGGCAGAAGCGAAGGAAAGGACGTTCATATCATGTCAACCCACCAGTCGCAGGTCACCGGCGGTAACGACGGCGATGACTCCACCGGCGATGAGGAATTTACCTCCACGCAGCTAAGCATTAATACCACCGGTACCGATGAATTGCTCGATGAGATCGATGGCCTGCTAGAAAACAACGCCGAGGAATTCGTGCGATCTTATGTCCAAAAGGGCGGGCAGTAAGGGTGAGTGACCAGCGCCCCGTCTTTGCCCGTCGCATCATGGGCATCGAGACGGAATATGGCTTAACCACCAGCGCGGGCCCAGGAGAACGCGCCTTGAGCCCCGATGAAGTGGCGCGCGTGCTTTTCCGGCCCATCGTCAAGGAGCATTCCTCGTCCAATATCTTTTCTACCAATGCCAGCCGCCTGTACCTCGATGTCGGCTCTCACCCCGAGGTAGCCACCGCCGAGTGTGATAGCTTAAGCCAGCTTCTGGCCTATGAATGCGCCGGCGATGCGATAGTCAACCGGCTGGGCGAAAGAGCGGAGCAAACCTTTGCTGCCGAGGGACACCCGCGCGCGGTGTACCTGTTTAAAAACAATGTGGATTCAGCCGGCAATTCTTTTGGCTGCCACGAAAACTACCTCATCAGCCGCCACATGGTGCTCAAGGATTTGGGGCTGGCGCTCCTTCCGTTCCTTATTACCCGCCAGCTCATCTGCGGTGCCGGCATGATCCAGCCCGCTAAGGGCGATAAGCCTGCCCAATTCCTGCTCTCACAACGCGCAGACCAGGTCTGGGAAGGCGTGTCTTCTGCCACCACCCGCTCGCGTCCCATCATCAATACCCGGGATGAACCGCACGGCGATTCCAAGCGTTTCCGCCGCATGCACGTCATCGTGGGGGACTCCTCCATGGCCGAGCCCACTATGGCGCTAAAAGTTGGCTCCACGCTGCTCATGTTGGAGATGCTGGAGGCTGGATTTGAGTTGCCGGAGTTCGACATCGACAAGCCAATTCACCATATCCGCGCCATCGCACGTGATATGACGGGCTCGACCGAACTGCCGCTCACAGGAGGGGGATCCGTCACCGCACTCGAGGTCCAGCAGCAACTATGCCAGCGCGCGAGCCAGTGGTTGGACAAGCGGGAAGACGCCGGCACTCCCACGGCAGAAATGCGGCGCGTGGTGGATCTTTGGCAGCGCATGCTGCACGCCATTGAGACTCAAGACTTCTCCGGCGTGGATCGAGAAATCGACTGGGTCATTAAATTGGGACTGCTCGAGCGCTACCGCGCACGGCTGGGCGGTCACTGGGGCCACCCCAAGCTCGCCCAGATTGATATGACCTATCACGATATCCGTCCGAGCCGCGGGCTCTACCATGTCTTGCTGCGCAAGGGACTTATTGACCGGTGGATTTCGGACGCCGACATCGAACTTGCCATCGACACAGCACCACCGACCACCCGCGCCGCGCTGCGTGGGCAGTTCCTTGCCGCTGCCCGTAGCCTTGGGGCCAACGTCACCGTTGACTGGACGCGCCTTAAGGTCAACCGCCCAGAGCCGCGCACCGAGGAGCTACTTAACCCCTTCGTGGCCGACGATGATCGGGTCGAGGCGTTGCTAGACTATATGCGTCTACACCACAGCTAGAAGCACACGAGCCGCACCAGGGAGACAACACACCACGTGGCAGCACACAACCCCGCGCCGAAACGGCATGATGAAGCGGTAGAAAGACTCACCAACCTCTCTTTCGCGCTACAGGGCGCCGCCAATTCCGGCGGCAGCCCGGATCGCACCGCCGCCTGGATTCGCAGTCATGTGGCAGGATACGGCGATAAGTCAGACGAAGCCTTCGCCAAATCGCTGGCACGAGATATCGCAACCCTCCAGCGCGCCGGGGTGCCCATTGTTCATTCCGGTAGCGAAGACGGGGCGCGCTATCGCCTCGACGCGAGTAGCTACCAGCTGCCGCCGGTAGAATTTTCCCCTGAGGAGGCCATGGTTTTAGGCATTGCAGGGGGAGTGGGTACCACCGGAGGCCTGAGCGATTTCTCCTTGTCCGGTTGGACCAAAATTGCCGCCAGCGGCGCATCGCGCAACCTCGCAGGCGCACCGGTATATACGGCGGTCAATGACATCACGCGACTTGCCCCGGAAATCATTACCTCGGTTCTCGCTGCGGTGCGCAATCAGGTACGCATCACGTTTTCCTACCGTGCCAATCCTGCTACTGAGCCGGTACGCCGTGTAATGGACCCTTGGGGAGTGGTCAACCGGGACAGCCGCATCTACCTCGTAGGATTCGATGTGGACCGCAACGAACCGCGCGTCTTTCGCGGCCTCCGCGTCTCTGACATCAAACGCTCGCACGATCCCGCGGAGCACCCCAATCCAACTGAAGACCTGCAGGTGTTGGTAGAGCGTGCATTGCAACGAGGGGAAAAAGTCGATGCGCGCCTCGTTATCCCTGACGGGCAGGCGCGCGAGCTTTTAGATTCCGGCGAGCAACAAACCGATGGCACGGTGTTGTTGCACAAGGTGGATAAGGATTGGCTCGTGCGGACTGCGGCCGGCTATGCCCCAGAGGTACAGGTGCTCGAACCAGCCGGGATCCGCCAAGAAGTCATCTCCCTTTTGCATAAAGCGTCACAATCGCAGGAGGAAGGCTAGTCATGGCTGACGGATCACTAAAGCTTCAGGCGCTCGTGCGCTCTTTAAACCTGATTCCATACTTCAAAAATCACCCCGACAAGACGCCTATGGAAGCGGCCAAAGACTTAGGCATGGATCCCGGCGAGCTGAAGGAAGCTCTCGATCGCCTCTTTTGCTCCGGCACGGGGCGCAATACCGAAGATCTCATTGATCTCACCTTCAGTTATCGCGATGGGGTAACCATTCACAACGATCAGGGCTTGAGCCAGGCGCTGCGCCTTACCCCGACGGAGGCCGGTGCTTTGCTCCTTACCCTGGAATCTTTGCAGGCGATGCCAGGGCTAATCGACGCCCATGCCGTCGAATCCGCCGCAGCTAAGCTGCGCGGCATCATGGATGAAAAGACAGTCGCCATCTATGAGTCGCTGTCTACTCCAGCCCCTGAAGAGACTGATATCCAGGCGCTTTTGACCCAAGCAATCAATGAGAGAAAGCGGGTACGCCTGCGTTACTGGAGCGCTTCCTCAAATGCTGAATCCGAGAGGGTGGTGGATCCAGCCCGCATCTTCATCGTTGATTCCGAGCCCTACTTGGCCGCTTGGGAGGAAGCAAAGCAAGCGCATCGCACCTTCCGCATCGACCGCATTAGAAACGCTCGCCTCACGGAGGAGAAGGCTCAGCCACACCTGAAGGAACTCGACTTTGATGCCTCTTCACCCTTTAATTTGGGAGATGGGGACACCGTGCAACTAGCAATTAACCAAGAATTCACGTGGCTGGCTGAGTATTACGATATGCGCTTGGGTGAAGACTTAGGAAATGGGGAAGTAGCTGCGACGATGCCAATGGGATCAGTGGATTGGCTTATTCGCTTTGCTTTGGGTCAAGCTGATAGGTTGCGGGTAGTGGCTCCTCAATCCGTGGTAAACCTCATTGCGGAGCGAGGAAACACCGCATTGAGCGGCTATACTCTGTAGCCAGTTACTTGCCCGTTTACTGCGCCTGCTCGCTGGCAAATAAGCCGGCGGTGATGCTTCCCGGCATGCTGGTGCACTAGTTGAAAGAGGTTTCTCCATGAGCCTAGGACCTATGGAAATTGGCCTAATCGTTCTTGCCATCGTCTTGCTATTCGGTGCAAAGAAGTTGCCGGAATTGGCACGCTCTATTGGCCGTTCCGCGCGCATCTTCAAGTCTGAGGTCAATGAGATGCATTCCGAGGATGCCCAGCGTTCTCAGTCTCAAGCGCAGCTGAACCAGAAGCAGCAGTCCGATGAGGAATTCTGGAACCGACCAGACATGCAGCCGGGCCAGCAGAACAACACCAATACTCAGCAGTAAACGCCCCTAACCTGTCGTCGCGCGAACACCCCTGCAGCGCGCGGATATGCACCCGCAATCTGTGCAGTAGGGAAGTGTTCGCTTCTTTGCGTTGAAAGAGCCACACTGATGTCGTCACAGTCACAGCCTCTATCTCCCCAGAAGGCAAGCAAGAGCGTGAAGGGTAAGCTGCGTTTTTCGCGCAAGCAGAAGAACCCTACCGGGGAGATGACCTTGGTGGAGCACCTGCAGGAGCTGCGCCGCCGCATCATTATTTCCGTGTTGGCGGTTGTCGTCGGGGCCATCATTGGGTTCATTTGGTACCAACGAGCGCCATTCGGGCTGTCTCCGTTGGGCGAAATTCTACGAGAGCCGTATTGTGCGTTGCCCCCAGATAAGCGCGCCTCCTTCAGTGCGGACGGCGAGTGCCGACTATTGGCCACCAGCCCGTTTGAAATGCTCCTGTTGCGCCTAAAAGTAGGTGCCTTGGCTGGCACTGTATTGTCCTCTCCGGTGTGGCTGTATCAGGTCTGGGCCTTCGTTGTGCCTGGTCTCCATAAGAATGAGCGCCGCTACACGTTGAGTTTTGTCAGCGCCGCAGTCGGCCTATTCGTTGCCGGTGCCGTGCTGGCCTATTTCATCTTGTCCGTGGGCTTGGAATTCCTCATGGGTATCGGCGCCGAGTATCAAACAGCGGCCCTGACCGGTGAGCGCTATTTCTACTTTCTCTTGGCCCTGCTGCTTATCTTTGGCATCAGCTTTGAGATCCCACTGCTTATCGTGTCACTCAATCTCATCGGCGTGCTCGAATATGAGCATGTCAAGGATAAGCGGCGTATCGTCATCGTCATCGTGATGATCTTCGCCGCCTTCGTCACCCCAGGCCAGGATCCTTTCTCGATGGTGGTACTGGCTGGTTCACTGGTCTTGCTCATCGAGATCGCATTCCAGTTCTGCCGCCTCCACGATAAGCGCATGCAGCGTGAACGCCCCGAGTGGATGGATCTCGATGATGAGACTGCTTCGCCGCTTGGCGCTGGACCAGGAGCCATTGGCGGGCCAACCCCTGTCGAGGCGCCGAGCAGAGTCAACCCTTCACCAGGCCCTTCTCAGCCCGTTTCACAGCCAGTACAACAGGCACAGCAGCAGCCGCAGCAGACATGGCGCACCGGTGCCAGTGGGACTTCGTCGACCAGCGGCGGCTTTTTCGACGATGTCCTCTAGGCACGGGTAGCCTGGGGAGTCATGACTGAAACTCATCTGGATTCTTTTACCGCAGCCCTGCCATACCCGTTGGATGAGTTCCAGGTAAAGGGCTGCCAGGCCGTGGAGGACGGTCATGGCGTACTGGTTTGCGCGCCGACCGGCGCCGGCAAAACCATCGTGGGCGAATTTGCTGTCTCTTTGGCGCTGAGCCGGGGAACCAAGTGCTTTTATACGACGCCAATTAAAGCCTTGAGCAACCAGAAGTACCACGACTTGGTGGAAGAGCATGGTGAAGAGGTCGTAGGCCTGCTCACCGGTGACGTATCGATCAACTCTGATGCAGAGATCGTCGTCATGACCACCGAGGTGCTGCGCAATATGATTTACGCAGAATCCGCGGCCCTCGATCGCTTGACCCACGTGGTCATGGATGAGATCCACTTTTTGGCCGATGCTTCCCGCGGTGCTGTGTGGGAAGAGGTCATTCTCAACCTCGCGGATCATGTCTCCATCATTGGCCTATCTGCCACCGTGTCCAATTCGGAAGAATTCGGCGACTGGCTGTCTACCGTGCGCGGCGATACCACCGTCATCGTTTCCGAGCACCGCCCAGTTGCTCTCGACCAGTGGATGATGCTGGGGCGCAAGATTTATCCGCTCTTCGAGCCAGAATCCGGCGGACAGGTCAACGCCGAGCTCGAGCGTAGGATCCAGCGCCTCGAGGCCGGTGATACCGACGATGGTCGCGCGGACTATAAGTCCGGCAAGGGCTTTCGCGCGCGTGCCCGTCACAAGGGTGGCGGACGCAGCGAATTCCACGGTAAGGGAAGGGGGCGCTCCGGCGCCGCTCGGAAGCAGGATCGCTATCGCCCCTTGGGCCGCCCAGAGGTATTGAAGGTATTGCAATCGCAGGACATGCTTCCGGCGATCACCTTCATTTTCTCGCGCGCCGGCTGCGACGGCGCTCTTTATCAGTGCCTGCGCAGCCGCATGGTGCTTACCTCCCAGGAGGAAGCACAGGAAATTAAGGACATCATCGATGCGGGTGTAGAAGGTATCCCTGAAGAAGATCTGCAGGTCCTAGACTTTAAGCGCTGGCGCGAAGCCCTGTCCCGCGGCTTTGCCGCACACCATGCAGGTATGCTGCCCGCCTTCCGGCACATCGTGGAAGACCTATTCGTACGCGGGCTCGTCCGCGCCGTGTTTGCTACTGAAACGCTCGCACTCGGCATCAACATGCCGGCGCGCACCGTGGTGCTGGAAAAGCTCATCAAGTTCAACGGTGAGGCGCACGTCGATCTCACCGCAGGCCAGTACACGCAGCTGACGGGCCGCGCAGGACGCCGTGGCATCGATACGTTGGGCAATGCAGTCGTGCAGTGGGCCCCCGCCATGGATCCGGGTCAAGTAGCTGGCCTTGCTTCTACCCGTACGTATCCACTCATTTCCACTTTTGCACCGGGCTACAATATGGCGATCAATTTGCTAGGAATGCTTGGTTTCGAGGAATCTCTCCGCCTTTTGGAAAAGTCCTTCGCACAGTTCCAAGCTGATGGCTCCGTCGTGGAGGAAACTCGCGAGATTGAGCGCGCCGAGCATCGCGTGCGAGAACTGCGCAACCAGCTCGATGATGCCGTAGCGTCGCTTGCACCACCTGCTAAAGACGGGGAAGATCCCGCCGAGGTTCTCATGGACTATGTCCGCCTGCGCCGCGAGCTCACGGTTGAAGAAAAGCAATCAAAAATCGATAGTGCCAATCAACGAAACCAAGAGGTTATCGCGGTACTGGGGCGTCTGCAGCTGGGCGATGTTATTGCCATGCCCGGCAAGAAGCGTCCTATTCTCGCCGCGGTTGTTACTCCCGCTAACCAAACTGCGGATCCCCGCCCGTGGATTACCACTGAGTCCGGGTGGTCTGGACGTATCGATGCAGCCGGAATCAATAATCCACCGATCCAAGTCGGTAGCATCAAGATCCCCAAGCCGGTGCGCAAGAACCCGCGCCGCAATACCCGATATGTGCAGGATGTCTTGCACCGTGAACACTTCGACCGGCCCAAGCGCATGAAGTCCCAAACCCGCGCCCGGCCAAATAAGCGGGTAGGTCAGTTGCGCGACGCACTGCGTGCTCATCCAGCTCACGATTGGCCGGCTACTGACCGCGAACAGCTGGCGGGCCTGGCACAAAAGCTTGCACGGCGCGAGCGTGATCGGGACAAGCTGCAATCCAAGGTCAATAAAGCAACGGATACATTGGGCCGCACCTTCGAGCGCATTGTGGACCTCCTGGCAGAGATGAATTACGTAGAGTTCACCGGCGTGGGTGCCGCTCGCACACCGGTGATCACGGAGGAAGGTGAACGTCTTGCCAAAATTCACAGCGAATCCGATCTGCTCGTGGCCCAATGCCTCAAGCGCGGAATTTGGGATGAACTCGATCCTGCAGAACTTGCCGGCGTTGCCTCCCTGTGCTGTTTCGAAAACCGCAAGGCCACCAGTGGGCAACCGGAAGCAGCCACCGAGCGCATGGCTGACGCTATGAATGCCACGTGGCGCGTGTACACCGAACTTACCGCTGATGAGCAGCGCCACCGGCTGCCGCCCACACGTGAACCAGAGGCCGGATTCGCATTGGCGGTACACCAATGGGCGGCCGGGGCGCCGTTGGGCTACTGCATGGCCGCGGCAAATGAAGCCGGGGCCGAGCTCACCCCCGGTGATTTTGTCCGTTGGTGCCGGCAAGTTATCGACTTGCTCCAACAAGTGGCTAAGACTGGATATGACGGCGAAATTCAACGCAACGCTCGCCGGGCTATCGACGCAATTCAGCGCGGTGTCGTAGCCATTGGCGCCTAAAATCCGCGGCGCGGACGAGTAGACTCTGGGGCATGACTGATACTCAGACTTTTTCCGCTGATGTCTACGCCCAGCGTCTGCACGCCGCCCAAAAGGCAGCTGCAGACAAGGGCATCGATCTGCTCCTCATTGGCACGGGACCAGACTTTGCCTACCTCACCGGCTCCTGGGTTTCTTCCCACGAACGCTTGACGGTCTTGGTCGTGCCGCAGCGGGGCACTGCATGGATCGCCGCGCCTAATACCGATATCACCGATATCAAGGCTGCTCCAGTAGGTGAGCTGGATGTAGAGTTGCGTGGCTGGAATGACGGCGAGGACCCATACAAGTTGGCTCTGCATGGTGCAGGCGACGGACTAGGCAAGGTAGCGCTGGGCCAGTCGCTGACTGCAGACCACGTGCTGCGTTTCCAAGATCTGCTTCCACGCGCCGGCTATGAACTGGCCACTTATGCATTGGCCGAGCTCTTTACCCGCAAAGACGAGGCTGAGATTGCTGAGCTGCGCAAGGCTGGCCGTGCCATCGACGCAGTCCACGCGCAGGTACCGCAGCTTTTGCAGGCCGGTCGTACTGAGACCGAGGTAGCCCATGAACTCGAAAAGCTCATCTTGCGGGAGCACTCCGTTATCGATTTCGTCATTGTCGGATCGGGCCCGAATGGCGCCAACCCGCACCATAGCTTTTCGGATCGCGTGTTGGCTGAGGGTGAGCCAGTCGTCGTCGATATCGGCGGCACTATGCCTTCCGGCTACCACTCCGATTGCACCCGCACCTACGTAGTGGGCGGGGATATTTCCAAGGCTCCGCAGGATTTTCAGGATGCCTATGCCGTGCTTGCCGACGCCCAAGCCGCCGGCCGAGCTGCAGCCCACCCCGGCAGCACCGCCGCAGACATCGATGCCATCGTCCGCCAGGCGATCTCGGCAGCCGGCTGGGGCGACTACTTTGTCCACCGCACCGGCCATGGCATCGGCCTGTCCACGCACGAGGAGCCCTTCATTATGGAATGCAACGATCTCGCCTTGGAGGAAGGCATGGCATTTTCCATTGAGCCGGGCATCTACTTGGAAGGCAAGTGGGGCATGCGTTTGGAAGACATCGTGGTGCTAACCAACGATGGCTACGAGTCCCTGAACCTAGCTCCGCGTGACGTCCGTTAATGGCTGGCCTACTGATTCTAGGCGGCCGTAGCGATATTGGCGGAGAAATCGCTAGGAGAGTAGCCCCTGGCCAAGATATTGTGCTCGCCGCTCGTGGCACCCACGGTATGGAAGGCGTAGTAGGTCGGCTCCGGGCGGCGGGTGCGCACAGCGTGCATCTGCTTGATTTTGACGCCGCGGATTTTCCGTCCCATGCCGGTGTGGTTGAGCGCGCCATAGAGCTGGCAGGCCCCCTTGAGCTTGCTGTCGTAGCCTTTGGCATCTTGGGCGATCAGCAGCGGGCAGAACGCGATGCTTCCCACGTGGTCGACATCGCCACAATCGATTATGCCGCGCAGATTTCACTGCTTACGCTCGTTTCCCAGCGTATGCACCGCGGCCATATCGTCGCCTTTTCCTCGATAGCAGGCTGGAGGGCCCGCCGGGCAAACTACGTGTACGGATCTTCCAAGGCCGGTCTTGATGCCTTTTGTCAGGGACTGGCGGACAAGCTGCACGGCAGCCAGGTAGGCCTTATCACCGCGCGCCCTGGCTTTGTCATCGGCAGCATGACCGAAGGAATGAAGCCGGCACCACTGTCCGTGCGTCCGGCAGATGTGGCTGAGGCAGTTGTCGGCTGCATTGCCCGAGATGCACGGCGGGGTAAACCGCGTTCGCGCACCATATGGATTCCTCGGGCTCTGCAGGGCCTAGCGTGGGTCATGCGGCTTGTACCGCGCCCACTCTGGCGGCACATGCCGCGCTAAACTCTGCGTTCTTTTACTCTGCGCGTAGTAGGGGAGAGTTGATGTCGAAGATAAAACCGCGTGGGGCGAGTACGCGCAGTACCACTTCGGCGTCACCCTCGGCAATATTGTGAAAGACTAATCCGCCCCACGGGGTGACGGTTATGTCTACCTCTAACTGGCCGATAAGTTGCGCAAACTCGGCAGGGATGGCGCCGCGGTGAACGCCCGCGCCAAGGTCAACTACGCCCGCAGGCAAATGATCATCCAGCCAGCCAATAGGGCCTGGTTCAACCAGGACGGAGGCAGTATGCTCTAGGGATTCGGTGCCTTGGAGCGCCTCCTCATAGTGATGGGCGGCAGCGCGTGGAGTCAGTGGGGCCGAGGGGGCGTCGCCAAGCGGGGAACGCTCAAGGCGCAGGGCACCGTCCCCGTCGATGCTAAAGCTGACTGCAGCCGCGCCGGTCGGTACGTCGTCGTGGGCGATAACGGCCAGTCCGGGACCGCCTTCCGCCGCTCCCAGCTCAGCCGCGATATCCTGGGCCGTTTGCTTGGCCTCCGCCGACAAAGGCGAAGCCAGCACCGGCATCGCCGTGGCGCGCAATCGCAACTCCTGGAGCTGCTGATTGAGTGCCTCCGCATCCTTAATACCGCGCAGCTCGATTGCGGAGAACCGGTCGATGTAGACATACCCATCCGCAACAGCACTGGCGCACTGCGCCAAAGTGACCCAATCCTGGGCGTGGGTGCTGCCGCCGGCGACGTGGATGCGGATGCACGTGCCGTACTGGGGGTCGTCAAAAAGCGCAGGAATAAACATGCGCACTAGTCTAACCTGCCGCGGTTGCACCTTCGCGCATGAGTGTTGCCAGCACTTTATCAGTCTGCCTCGTTAGACTGAGGCCATGCCGTTTATGTATTTTGCTCTCTACATGGTCGCAGAGACCCTGACCTTCTGGGCCGTTTCTAAGTGGATCGGTGTTGGTTGGGCGCTTATCGCCCTCTTTGTCACCATGTTCTTCGGAATGTCCATCGCTGGCATTGAAGTGCGCCGCTTGATGGGAAAGCAGGTCGAACGCACAGGGGACGGTACATACGTCGTTCGCGGCGGCAATGTGGGCAAGACCGCCAGCAATGTGGGCCTTACCTTGGTAGGCGGCATGTTGCTTTCTATGCCGGGCTTCTTGACGACGATCCTCGGAGCCCTCTTTATCTTCTCGCCGACCCGCGCCGTCTTCCGCACGGTGATGGCGGCCTCCTTGTACCGCAAGATCGAAAACATGGGCGTTAAGATCTACGAGGCCACCCCAATGGCGCAGCAGCACGACTCTTATGGCGACTTTGGCTCCTTTGGTCGTGGCCAAGCAACACAAAGTGGGCACCCCAGCACGCAGGATGCTGGCCTGCATGAGGTGTTGGATGAGGAAGAGATCCGCCGCTGGAGCGAGAACCTGGATCCAGATGACTTCGGACCCTCCGGTGGCGAGTCCAAGGGCGGAAAGAGCTAGTGATGCTAACTCTTGCCCGCCTCGTTGTGGCGGGCCTTTCTGGTCTGCTCACGTATGCCGCCATAGAGCCCCGTGGTTGGTGGTGGGCTGCAGTTGTGGGCGTGGGCTTGCTGTACGCGAGCTTGCTGCCGTGGGGAACTAGGCACGTTTCCGCTCGTGTGGGCGCGCTCCTTGCAGTAACACATTCGCTCGTGCTGTATCTGCTGACGCTGCCATGGATCGGCGAATTGGTGGGCAGCGGGCCATACATCGCTTTGGCCGTATGGCTTTCGGTATACGCCATTGTGTTGGGCCTTGGCGGCGCAGCAGTAGCGCGGTGGAAATACGGTTTTATTGCCTTCCCGTTCTTCTACCTCGCGGTGGAGGTGCTGCGTTCTTCGGTACCATTCGGCGGTTTCTCTTGGGTGAAATTGGCTTGGGGTCAAATCGACGGACCGCTAGCCAACCTGGCGCCGTGGGGTGGAACCTCGCTCATTACCGCAGCCACTGTTCTGTGCGGCTGCGGTCTCGCTGCGCTGCTGATTCAACGCGGATGGAAGGCAAAGAGCACCGCACTCCTAGCAGCGATTCTTCCCCTCGCAAGCGCGACGGTGGCAGGCTTTGAAATCAACCGAGACGATTCCACTGTCGGGGAAGCAAAGGTTGCCGCAATCCAAGGAAACGTACCTCGCATGGGCCTAGACTTCGCCGGGCAACGCCAAGCGGTCCTCAACAACCACGTGGCCGAAACAAAGAAGCTGGCCGCCCGCGAAAAAGACATTGACCTAGTCATCTGGCCCGAAAACTCCTCTGATATCAACCCATTCCGTGACGGCAAGGCAGCCTCGGCGATCAGCGGCGCCGTCGATGCGGTAGACGCACCTGTTTTGGTTGGCACCGCTACGCGGGATGAGGTGGGAGCCCGCAACACAATGCAGGTCTTCGCTCCTGGTCATGCGGTGGGAGACCATCACTATAAGAAGTACCTACAACCTTTCGGCGAAACTATGCCCATGCGGGATTTCTTTGCCAAGTTTTCTGACTATGTGGACCTCGCCGGCGATTTTCAGCCCGGCGACGGCCCAGGTGTGGTCTCCATGGCGGGCGTGCCGGTTGGCGTGGCAACGTGCTACGAGGTCTCCTTCGATAGCGCCTTTAGGGAGTCGGTGAAAAATGGCGCAAAACTGCTAACTACTCCCACAAATAACGCCACCTTTGGCTATTCCGATATGACCTACCAGCAATTGGCCATGAGCCGATTGCGTGCCATGGAGACGGATCGAGCCGTGGTGGTGGCGGCGACCTCTGGAGTATCCGCCATTGTTCACCCAGATGGACACGTTAGCCAGTCCACGGAGATTTTCACGCCGGACGCATTGGTAGAGCAGTTGCCCTTGCGTAGCGGAGAGACCTTTTCCGTGAGGTTTGGTTCGCCCCTGCAATGGCTCATGGTTATTATTGGAACAGTCTGCGCACTGGTAGCTTTGCGCACAAACCGCCTGCGACGCACCCCGCGCCGCCCCGGCACAGATACATACGTAGGAGCATAAACACTGTGAGCACGCTTGAATCCTCGACCTTGGTTATCATCCCGACCTATAACGAGATCGAAAATCTGCCTCTTATCACCGGACGCGTCCGCGCGGCAATCCCGGAGGTACATATCCTTATCGTGGACGACAACTCTCCCGATGGAACTGGTGACAAGGCCGATGAGTTCGCAGCGCAAGATGACCACATCCACGTTCTTCACCGCGAGGGCAAAGGCGGCCTACTAGGCGCTTATATCGCCGGCTTTGAATGGGGATTGGAGCGCGACTACCAAGTGCTGTGCGAGATGGATGCAGACGGCTCCCACGCCCCGGAGCAGCTTCACCTGCTGTTAGAAGAGGTGGACAAGGGCGCGGACCTAGTTATCGGCTCCCGCTATATTCCGGGTGGCGAGACCGTCAACTGGCCAGCATCCCGCGAGTACCTGTCCCGCTTGGGCAATATCTACATTTCCGTCGCGCTGGGCGCTGGGCTGTCCGATATGACCGCTGGTTACCGTGCGTTCCGCCGCGAACTTCTCGAGTCTATAGATTTTGATGAACTGTCCAAGGCAGGCTACATCTTCCAGGTTGATCTGGCCTTCCGTGCTGTCAAGGCCGGCTTTGACGTCCGCGAGGTTCCCATTACCTTTACCGAGCGCGAATATGGCGAATCCAAGCTTGATGGTTCCTTCGTGAAGGATTCCTTGCTCGAGGTCACCAAGTGGGGCGTTGCTCATCGCGCTGAGCAGCTGCAGGACTTCAGTGACGCCGTGTCCAAGTTGGTCAGCCGAGAAGTCAAGGACGGTTCCATTCATGACCTAGGCGTTCAAGCTCGTAAGGGCGCCGGCTGGGTGTCTGACTTCGCCAGCGAGATCGGCCATCTGGCAAAGCACCAGATTACGCAACTGAAGAAGTAAGCGCCACCGCAACGCATAAGGCCCGTACCGTCCCTTAGCCAGACTAGGGGGGTACGGGCCTTTTGCTACCGTAGGACTTTAAGAGTTCTTTTGCTGCTGCTCCTGCTGTTCCTTCAGGAGGCGGGCTGCGGAACGGCGGCGGGAGCGCAGGTGGTTAATGCGCTCTTCAAGCAGCTCATCGAGCTCCTCGATGGAGCGGCGCTCACGCAGCATATCCCAGTGGGTGCGTGGCGGCTTAGCGGGCTTAGACTCAACGCCTTCACCTTCTACCAGGTGGCCCAGCTTGCCGTTCTTGCACATCCATTCTTCAGGGATTTCAGCATCATCCGCGAAAGGTACCTCATAAATCTCGCCGTCTTCGGTGCGGTACTTCACCATCTGGCGCGGTGCGAGGTCGTGGTCGCGGTCGGTTTCGTAGCTGACTGCGCCCATACGGCTGCCACGGAGTACGCGATCTGCCATGCAACATCATCCTTTTCAAAGAGATCCCTGATTGAGTGCGAAGCAAGACTTCGCCTAAGAGCTACTAATTATAACGAACACCCACGCGTCTTTGTTCCCAGCCCGCCCAAAATGGACTAAAGTGTATCGGGTGATCCGTACAGCTAGTCGTGAACGCAACGTCGGTTCCTGCCAATGGTGTGGGAAGGACATTGACCAAGGCGGTAGGGGACGGCCACGGAAGTTTTGCAGCGCCTCCTGTAAGCAGCGTGCTTATGAGCAAAGAAATAGCGTCAGTGGCACGGGGATTCCCGCCAATGCCGTTATCCTTACTCCAGAAAAGGCAGAGAGTTTGCGCGACGGACTTTTTGAACTACGTTGTTCCGCAGAAGATATCAATACCGCCGCGGAGGAAGGCGCTAGTGCGCAGGAGCTTGCCGGTTTGTGCGAAGAGCTTATTGCCCTGGCGCGACGCCTAGAAGGACTTCGATAGAAGATGAAAAAGCTTTTTTATAACCGCAAGCTCGTCATCACCATCTTTGTGGTGCTGATTGTGCTGCTCACCGCCGTGGCCATTGGCCCGATGGTATATTCGCTCCTCAAGGGCGCCGGAGTAAAGACCGAACCAGTTTCCGCCGACGGCGCAAAGGCCGCATCAACGGAGCTCGATGGCACCTGGGAGGTAGCCAAGGGCCGCGCTAATAACCATACCTCGGTTGGTTTTACCTTTAATGAGGTTCTACCTGCAGAAAAGACCACCACTTCGGGTTCGACCACGGAGGTAACCGGCCAGGCGGATATTTCTAATTCCACCTTGAAAACCGCCACGGTCACCGTTGATATGGATGAACTGACCACGGATAAGAAGGTCCGCGATCAGAACATGAAGTCCAAGCTCTTTGAGACCCAGATTTTCCCTGAGGCATCCTTTGAGCTGACTAAGCCGGCCTCGCTTGCCGACGTCCCGGATGACGGCTCCATTGGCACAGTCAAGCTCACCGGAGATCTGACTATCAAGGATGAAACGCACGAGATTTCCCAAGACTTCGAGGTTCTGCGCGATCGCGATCAGATCGTCATCGGCGGCACCGTGCCAGTTAATCGCCTTGATTATGGCGTGGAGACCCCGGAGATGCTCGCCGCGAAGGTCGAGGAAAACGGCGAGGTAAATCTCCGCATTTCCTTCGAGAAGAACTAACGAGGGCTTAAGCCTGTGAATTCCCGTCAGATTATTCCGTTTATGTGGCTGCGCCTCATCGTCGTCATCGGCTTTACCATTTTCGTAGCCGTTCAACAGATGTGGGTCATTGTGGCCATCTCGGTCCTTTTAGCGCTGTTGACTATCTGGCAGCTGTGGAGCGCCTACCGGAATCGCTAATTAGACGTTCACGGCGTTGGGGTGCACTTCCTCGATTAACGTCAGTGTGACTTTATGTAGTGGTGCAGTTAGTCCCGCCAGTAGGGCCTATTTTCGCCCGATACCAGGTTTTTCGATCGTTAAGCGAAACACCGCCGCCAACGGACGACCCCGGAATGAAGAAGTCCCCAAAGGCAGATGGGGTTGGCAGCCGCAAATCCGAACTCCAATCAGCTACAGCCGGAATCGATACCTGTGCCTGAGGCTGGCGGCCGGCGGCCGACGGGTGGCGCGGCAGAGACCGCGGGACGTCGCCAAGCAAAGCGCTGTAATATCGCGCGGAGGTTTAACGAAGCTGAATCGGGGCCCAATAGATGGGCCGGGAAGATGTGTTAGCGTCCGGGCGCAATTGAGGATTGAGGGCGACACATGAAGGTGCTCTAGATATCAGCAGTTGTCCGATAATGTACATTATGTCATTTTAAAGATGGGTGCGGCTCCCTCCCGGTGGTCTATCCCGTACACCGCTTACCGTAGCGTTGCAGCGACGACCTCCAACAAGGGGCATTTCCACCCCACTAACCTTCTGTGAATCGACCGGGTGCGTAAAATCGGCACCATGACGATTCAGCACGTAGTAGATAAGCCTTCCCGCGCAGCTCTCTTTCTTGTCCTTGAAATCAAGGACGGCGGCGAGCAAGCCACCCGCGATATGCTCACGGGGTTCGCCGGGCTTTTCAAGTCCGTGAACTTCCGCTATAACGAAGGTGAGCTTTATACCGTAGTTGGCATCGGAGCTCCCATGTGGCCGCGTTTGACCAGCGCACCTATGCCTGAACGCCTGAAGAAATTTGAGGCAATCGATGCCGCACATAAGGCCCCAGCCACGCCAGGTGATATTCTTCTCCACTTCCGTGCAAATAACTATGACCTGTGCCACGAGATGGCCCGCCAGGTTCTTGATCAGCTCGGTGAAGCCGCAACGGTTATCGATGAGACCCAAGGTTTCAAGTACCTGGATCAGCGCGACTTGCTGGGCTTTGTGGATGGCACCGCCAATCCCCTTGCCGAAGAGGCATTAGATACTGTGCTGCTTGGCGATGACGCTGACTACCCCCGCGGCTCCTATGTCACCGTTCAAAAATATATCCATGACCTTGCCAAGTGGAATGAGCTGAGCACTGAAGAACAAGAGAAGGTCATCGGGCGCACCAAGGCCGACGATATCGAATTGGACGATGACACTAAGCCATCAAATTCCCACGTCGCACTCAACGACTTAGAGGAAGATATTTACCGCGAGAACATGGTCTTCGGCTCTTTCGCCGCAGGTGAGATGGGCACCTACTTCATTGGCTATGCCAAGGATCCAGAAAACGTAATGGAGCGCCTGCGCAATATGTTCATTGGCAAGCCGGAGGGAAACTACGACCGCATCTTGGACTTCTCCACCGCGGTTACAGGCACCAATTTCTTTGTGCCCAGCGCGGATCTGATGAAGAACTTCGACGAGCTGCCGTCGGCCTAAAGGCCACCTGCTTAACGGCCGGCCGCCTAACGCCGTCCCCCGCGGTTGCGGTGGGCCAACCCAAATTGCACCGAGTCAATCATCCCGAGCGTCATAAGGGCCTCGCGGAGGGCAAATTGGAAAGTCCACAAGCGGCGGAAGACTGGGTCGAACCCGGCGGCCGCTGCCTCTCGCAGGTGCCCGTCGAAAAAGGATCGCTGCTGACGCAGGGACTCCAAATAATGAGTGCCCACGTGAGTTTCGGACACGATGCGCAAATTGGAGTTCTTATCTACTAGCTGGTGCATCTCCGTGGTGCGTGGATAGTCCAACCCCGGCCACACATAGGCTCGCAAGGCCTGAAGCGAGGCCTTACCGGCCTCCGTCATCGACTCGGTCGCCACGATGGATTGGATTCCTGCCCGCCCATTAGGCGTCAAGAACCGGTCGACTGCGCGAATGTACTCTTTGCGCTCACTAGCGCTGAGTTGTTCTACCTTTTCTACGGTGACGATGGCGTCATAGTGACCGTGCCACTGCTTGGGGTTCGGGACGACGCCGGGAATGCGCTCGATATGGATGGAATCGTCCGCCCCCTCTAGTACGAGGGCCTCGCGCATATGGCTCATTTGGTCCACATCACTGGTCAAAACGTCTACCGTAGCGCGCCGCTTAGTCGCCCGCATCGCCGGCTGCATTCCGGCAGCCGGGTATACCAACAGGTGGGTTCCGGCGCCGGTACGGGTGACGTCAAGCAGCCAATCCGCTGCGCGGCGCTGCGCATCTCCAAGGTCATCCCTGTCCACACTTGTGGGCTCACTCAGCGTCGTGACATCGACGAAGTGGCTCTTCGGCTCCTTGCGGCCTGCCTTGGGGCTATAGCTTTCCACCGTTTCCCTAATGGTGGTCGGTACGCCACTGGAAAAAATCCCACCTACATGACTTATTCCATCGCCAGCATAGAGCCGAACCAAATCCAGCGGCAGCTCCCCTGGCTCCGACTTACCAGGACCAAGCATTTTGGACTTGGGGAGGTAGCCTGCTCCCAATAGGCGGCCGAGCACCTTTACCAGCTGCGAGGAAGAGGTGACGGTCCACTCTCCTGCCATATAACTTTCCGCAAATCCCAGCCAACCGCTAGCGGCAATGCGCTCAAACAAGGCATCATGCCCCACCTTCAGATCTGGTCCACCTTCGGCTTCGAGGTCAAGTTCTAGACCGGCATCATCGCAAGCCTTGGCAAATTCAGCCTCTGCCCGGCGGGCTTTCATTCCAGGCCAACGAGGTGCGGGAACCGTAGCCACATTGGGCCAGGATTCTGCATCGATAGAGCTCAAATGCTCAGGGCGGGTAAAAGACATAATGCCAGGTGCGCTCCTTGGTGGGTGGAGGAAGTCACTATCCGGAACAACCTTAGTCAGCTTTGTGCGCACCCCGGTTTAGGCGCTCCGCACAGCCGCGCCGGTTCTTCCCACGGAGTCTGCAACGCAGCGGCGGAAGTTTATTAGTCATTAAGTATGCGCGTTCTGTTTGAAGTGTTTAGACTGTATGGGTACTAAACATTAGCTTTCTTAAGGAAGGTAGCATTAAATCCATGACTGATACCCCTTATCGCCCCAACGGTGGCCGCCACCACGTCGTCGTGGTTGGCGCCGGCTTCGGTGGTCTCAACACCGTTCAGAAGCTGAAGAACGCCGATGTGGAAATCACCCTCATCGATAAGAAGAACCACCACCTGTTCCAGCCGATGCTGTACCAGGTAGCAACCGGCATGATTTCCGCCGGTGAGGTTGCCCCTTCCACCCGCCAGCTGCTGCGCGATCAGGACAACGTCCACTTCGTCAACGCTGAGGTAACTGATATCAATCTGGCGGATCAGACGGTGACCGCCGAGCAGGACGAGTTCTCCCGCACCTATGCTTATGACTCCCTGGTGGTCGCCGCAGGTTCCGGTCAGTCCTACTTTGGCAACGACCACTTCGCTGAATTCGCGCCAGGCATGAAGACCTTGGACGATGCCTTGGAGCTGCGTTCTCGCATCATCTCGGCGTTTGAAAAGGCTGAGCTTACTGACGACCCCGCAGAGCGCGAGCGCCTGCTCACCTTCATCATCGTTGGTGCTGGCCCAACCGGCGTTGAGCTCACCGGCCAGATTGCCGAACTGGCAAACCGCACCCTCAACGATGTCTACTCCAACTACGGCACCACCTCCGCCAAGATCTACCTGCTCGATGGCGCCCCACAGGTACTGCCGCCATTCGGCAAGCGTCTGGGCCGCAAGGCGCAGCGCACCTTGGAAAAGGAAGGCGTACAGGTTCACCTCAACGCCATGGTGACCGACGTAACCGCGGATACTGTCACCTACAAGGATATGAAGACCGAGGAAGAGACCACCCTGACGGGTGCTACCAAGATCTGGTCCGCAGGTGTGGCCGCTTCCCCACTGGGCAAGATGGTTGCAGAGCAGGCTAGTGTCGAGGCAGACCGCGCAGGTCGCGTTTCCGTCAACGAGGACCTGACCGTAGGCGAGCACAATAACGTCTACATGGTCGGTGACATGATCTCCCTCAACCGCCTGCCGGGTCTGGCACAGGTTGCAATCCAGGGTGGCGCGCACGTCGCTAAGCTCATTCAGGCCAAGGTGGACGAGGAATCTACCGCTAATGAGAAGGAAGCCTTCGACTACTTCGACAAGGGCTCCATGGCCATCGTCAAGCGCTTCAACGCCGTCGTTAAGCTGGGCAAGACCGAGTTCGGTGGCTTTGCTGGTTGGGTAGCATGGCTCGGCCTGCACCTGACCTACGTCATTGGTCTGCGCAGCCGCTTGGCCGTGCTGGTTAACTGGGCAACCAATATCCTCTCCCGCGACCGCGGCAATCTGGAAATCACCACCCAGCAGCGCATCGCACGCAATATCATTAACAAGAACGAGAAGTAATATCTCCTCGCTCGCATCGCCGCCCCACCTGCTGCACGCAGGCTGCGGGCGGCGATTTTTATTTTCCCGGACTACCCGTTATTAGCGCCGGCGATTCCACAACTGGATACCGGACGCTGGTTTTCGCACATAGTTTCCGTGACCTTTGTTAGGCTGAGACACGCAACATGGGGTGCCACACACGGTGCGGCTGAGAAATACCCATCGAACCTGCACTCAGTTAGAACTAGCGAAGGGATAGTTGTGGATTATGCTTTTCTGCGCGCACACGACGCTGTGCGCGAGTCCACGCCGCTTATTCAATGTTTGACCAATAAGGTCGTCAGCAACGTCACCGCCAATGCCCTGCTGGCCATCGGGGCTAGCCCGGCAATGGTCGATACGCCAGAGGAATCGCGCGAATTTGCGCGGGTAGCCAGCGGCGTACTCATCAATTGCGGTACGCCCAGCTCAGAGCAATACGGCGGCATGCGCGAGGCCATCGCTGGGGCGAACTCCGCGCACACCCCCTGGGTACTTGATCCGGTAGGCGCCGGCGGCCTGAGTAACCGCACCGACTTCATGCGCGAGGTGCTGCCACTTGGCCCGGGCGCGATCCGTGGCAATGCCTCAGAAATCATTGCCCTCGCAGGAACCGGACGGGGCGGCCGAGGCGTCGAATCTACCGATGGCGTGGAAGCCGCCCTGGATTCGGCAGTAGCGCTTTCCAGGGATACCGGCGCCGTCGTGGCCATTTCCGGGCCGCGAGACCTTATCGTCCACGTCGGCGCTACAACGCGTGCCGTCTACCTCGAATCAGGGCACCCGATGCTCCAAAACGTCATCGGTACTGGCTGTTCCCTCGGTGCTATCTGCGCCGCATATCTGGCCGCGTGGGAGGATCCTTTCGAAGCGATCATCGCCGCCCACGCGCACGTTGGTGCGGCGGGAAGCGTGGCCGCCGAGAAGCACCACGCCCCCGGCTCCTTTGCCGTTGCTTGGCTGGATGCGCTCTATGATGTTCCGACCGCGGATATCGAGGGCCTAGTCAGGCTCATTGATGTGGAGGAGGTTTAAGTGGCTATTGACTGGACGCTCTACCTGGTCACCGATCCAGATCTGGCTGGCGGGCGAGACAACGTGGTCCCCATCGTGCAGGAGGCTGTACGCGGCGGTGTTACCGTTGTCCAGCTCCGGGACAAGGAAGCTAGCGACGAACAGATCGAGCGCATCGCACGCGAATTGCTTGACGTACTGGGCGATGTCCCACTATTTATCAATGACCGCGTAGAGGTGGCAGCAAAGCTCGGCTGCCACCTGCACATTGGGCAGGACGATATGGCTTTTCGCGAAGCCCGAGAGAAGCTGGGTGAGGGACAGCTTATTGGCTTATCCATCGGCAGTAACGAGGAGCTTGCTGCTATTGCGGACGATGCGCGCCCAGACGTCGTCGGCATCGGGCCCGTGCATTCGACGGCAACGAAGAAAAACGCCCCAGCCGGCATGGGTACGGCTGCGGCAACAGCACTCGCTCACACCGCACATGCGCGTGGCATCGAGTCCGTCGCCATCGGCGGAATCAAGACCCATAATGCGCACGAGCTGGCGGGCAGCGAGTTTGCCGGAATCTGCGTAGTCAGCGACATCATGGCGGCCGAGGACCCCGCAGCAGTCGCCGCCCACCTTAAGGAGGCTTTCCATGGCTAAAGGCATCTATCCCCGAGTACTATCCATTGCCGGTACTGATCCCACCGGCGGAGCAGGAATTCAAGCCGATCTGAAATCCATCTCTGCCGCAGGCGGCTACGGTATGAGCGTCGTGACGGCGTTGGTGGCTCAAAACACCCAGGGTGTCCGCAGCGTCCACGTACCACCGGTGGACTTTCTGCAGGAGCAGCTAGACTCCGTCATCGACGATGTGGAGATTGATGCGGTAAAGATTGGCATGCTTGCCGACGCCGCCATTACCGCCAAGGTCGCAGCCTTCCTGCGCCGCCTGCCGGCCGATGTTCCCGTGGTACTTGATCCGGTCATGGTAGCTACCAGCGGAGATCGCCTGCTGGAAGAGGAAGCAGAACAGGCCGTGCGCGATCTCTGCTCCCAGGTGGATCTCATCACCCCGAACTTAAAAGAATTGGCAGTCCTTACTCATACGAACGAGGCGAGCGACCTAGAAGAGGCCATTGCCACGGCGAAGGAGTGGGTAAAGGCTGCTAATACCGCGGTCGTCGTCAAGGGTGGGCACCTCGATGGTGACATCGCCGACAATGCGGTGGTCAATGCGGATGGGTCCGTGCACCGCGTTGCTGCAAGCCGAGTGGACACGAAGAATACGCATGGTACTGGCTGTTCCCTTTCCTCTGCCCTAGCCACCCGCCTGGGAGCCGGTGATAGCCCCGCGGCAGCTCTAACGTGGTCCACCCAGTGGCTGCACGAGGCCATTGCCCATGCGGATGCGCTTCACGTGGGCAAGGGACACGGGCCCGTGGACCACCTGCACCGCTCGCAGCGTCTCATGCAGGCGGCGTCTACCCTTCCCCAGCCGTACTTATCCGGCAACCTGGTAGAACCGGCAAACGTCGACCAGCCCCGCGTTCCCGCGGCCGGCCCGCATACGCAACGCCTGTGGAACCTAGCCGGGGATCACTGGGAGGCGATTAAGGCGCTGCCCTTTATTCGGGCCTTGGGCACGGGAGCGTTGGAGAAGGATGCCTTTGGTTTCTACCTCGACCAAGATGCCCAGTACCTGAATGCTTACTCCAAGGCGTTGGCTCGCCTCGCCAGCCAAGCCCCAGAAGCGGCACAGCAACTGCACTGGGCCGAGGGAGCGCATGATTGCTTGGCGGTGGAGGCGGAGCTGCACCGCGGCTGGCTCGAGAGCGATATCACGACCGCAGCCTCCCGGGTAACTAGCGCCTATACGGATTTCCTGATCCGTTCCACGCACACGGATGACTACGTGGTGGGCGCTGCGGCGGTACTGTCCTGCTACTGGCTATATGCAGAAGTAGGCCTCCACCTCGCAGAATTTGATTCCCCCGAACACCCCTATCACTCATGGCTGTCCATGTACGGCGGCGAGAACTTCCTCAACGGGGTTCGCGCTAGCCTCGACATCGTCGAAGAAGCTCTCTCCGAGGCGGATGAGCGCACCCGCCTGCGGGCCGAGCGCGCCTATATCACCGCCAGCCACCATGAGGTCGACTTCTTCGACCAAGCCGATAGGCGCTTTTAGGCCAGCAAGTCCGACCCAGGGCGCGACAGAACGGCGACGAGGAAGGTGGAATGCTCCGAGAAGAGCTTCATGTCCCACGAGGAGAAAGTGAAGTCGACTCGGTAGCCCACCTTCTGCGCCATGTCGAGGAAATCAGCAAATTCCCACCCACGGCCCTCGCCAAAGCCGCTGACGAGGCGACCGCCTGGTTTTAGGGAATTATAGATATTGCGCAGCGCGGGTTCGCGGCCGTCCTTTGCTAGAAAGCCCATGACATTGCCCGCGGACACGGCGATATCAAAGGGGCCTTCTGGCACCTCTTCCTCGCACAGATCTCCCACGAACCATTGCCCCTCTGGGAAATCGTGCTCAGCGTGCTCGATGAGAATGGGGTCTACATCGACGCCCACAACGCTGTGGCCACGGCGAAGCAGCTCGCCGCCGACGCGGCCGGTGCCACAGCCGGCATCGAGGATGGTGGAGTTGCGCTCCACCATGGCGTCGATAAGCCGGGCCTCGCCATTGATGTCTTTGCCCTGTGCGGCAAGCACCTTCCACTTGCGGGCAAAGTTATGGGAGTGCTCGGGATTAGCTTCGGTTACTTCTTTCCACGTAGGCATAGATTCGATTATATTACCCAGCTTCGGTGTAAGATTTACCCGCTGCGTAAAATCGCCGCCTGCCCATTGGGAAAATACCCGCACTACCGCGCAAAGGAGGCTGAAAAGATGCCATCCGTACCTTCACCCTTTAGGGGCCGCAAGAAATCCGAGCCTCCTAGTAAGCCCACTACCCTGCCGGTACCACCGGAGCGCGCCATCGAACATTGCCGCGTCTTTGTGGATGGCGAGGCGCTTCCCGGGGAGTATTCCACCAGCTCCGCGCTGGAAGCCATAGAGGAATACGGCCGCGGATTTATTTGGGTGGGCCTCCATGAGCCCTACGAGTCCCAAATGACCAAAGTGGCCTCCCAGTTTGGCATCCATGAACTTATCGTGGAAGACGCCGTTATGGCCCACCAGCGCCCCAAGCTCGAGCGTTACGATGATCAGCTCTTCGTGGTCGCACGTTCCGTGAACTACCGCGATCACGATGAGGTCACGGATAAGCGCCAGATCATTTCCACCGGTGAGATCCAGATGATCATGGGGTCCAACTTCATCATCACCGTCCGTCACGGTGCGAAACTGCCCAACCTGGCTTATACCGTGGAAGATGAACAGGACTTGGTGGAGCTTGGCCCGGTGGCCATGGCCTGGAAGATCCTGGATATGATGGTGGACCGCTACTCGGAGATTTCCCGCCTTATCAGCATCGAAGTCGATGAGCTGGAAGAAGAAATCTTCACCCCGAACCTCAAGTTTGATGTGGACCGCATCTACATGTTTAAGCGTGAGGTGCTAGAGATGAAGCATGCCATTGACCCGCTCTCAGTGGCGCTGAAGTCCATGGTTTCTGACCACAAGGATTTAATTTCCAAACAATTGCGCTCCTACCTGCGCGACGTCAACGACCATGAGCTTGTGGTCAAGGACCAGGTCTCCAGCTTCGATGAGCGCCTTACCTCGCTTATCGACGCCTCGGTAGCCAAGGTAACCATGCAGCAGAACTCCGACATGCGCACGATTTCCGCAGTCGTTGGTATGTGGGCCGCGCCTACCCTGGTGGCGGGTATCTACGGGATGAACTTCGACATCATGCCGGAGCTGCACTGGGCGCTGGGCTACCCCATGGCGATTATCATTATGATCTTGGTAGTGGTAGGCCTGTGGGCTTGGTTCCGAAAGAACCACTGGCTCTAATCCATCCGGTACGCTCGTGCACTATGAGCGATATCACTGTTTACGGCGCTACCGGGCTGGTCGGCCAATTGGTGGCGCGCTACCTTGCCTCGATTAACGCGCCCTCTGTGACTCTGGCCGGCCGGAACCGACCGGTGCTAGCCGCACTGCGCGATGAACTCAATCAGCACTGGGACATCGCCATCGCCGCCGCCGATGATGCCGACGCTGTGGAGCACATGGTGGAAAATACCAAGGTACTAATCACCGTGGTCGGACCCTACAGCCTGTATGGCGGCCACGTCGTTGCCGCCTGCGCGCGCCTAGGCGTAGATTATGTTGACCTCTGCGGTGAGGTTCCCTTTATTCGCCGAAGCATCGATTCCCACCACGCCACCGCCCAATCCACGGGTGCGCGCATCGTTCACTCCTGCGGCTTTGATTCCGTCCCCTCGGATATTGGCATGCTCAATCTCTACCAGGCGGCAGGAAAGCCGTTTGCACGGGTGCAGATGGTCGTCGACAAGCTCAAAGGCGGAATCTCACCGGGCACCATCGAGTCTTCCCTGCAGGTCTCGCATGCCGCGCACGCGGATAAAGATGTAGCCCGCAACCTGCACAATCCTTACTCACTGGACCCGGATCCCAAGGCCGGGCCACGCTTAGACGGTCTCCAGAATGACTTCGAAATCAAAGAAGTCGACGGCGTGGGCTGGGTAGGACCATTTTTCATGTCCATGTTCAATACCCGCGTGGTGCGCCGCTCTAACGCTCTGCTAGGGCGCGCGTGGGGCACACGCCTGTTTTACAAGGAAGCATGGTGGGCTGGCACCGGTCTTTCCGGTCGCGCCCGCGCCTATGGGCTGGCGCTCGCCACCAAGCTACTTTTTGATGGCACTCAGTCGCGCCTGCGCCCACTGGTGGAAAAGGTCCTGCCCGCCCCTGGACCTAGCGGTGCACATTTCCAGGTCAGCCACCACGGCATTACCGAAGATGGCCAACGCTGGCGAGCAACTGTGTCGGCACAAGGCGACCCGGGCTATGAAGTCACCGCAATGATGCTGAGCCAGGCTGCGCTCTGCTTGCTCGATTCGCGCTCCGGTACTAGCCGCGCAGGTGGCGTACTCACCCCTGCCACCGGACTTGGAAAATCCTATCTGCAGCGGCTTTCCGCCCACGGCATGTCTTTTACCGCCGCTCGGATGAACTAGCGCAGAATCATAGTGCGCAAGGTGGTGCGGGCGATAAGCTTGCGGCCTTGCCGCATCTCGACGCTCCACACGTGGGTGCGGCCGCCTAGCTGCACCGGCGTGGCCACGGCTTCCAGCTCGCCCTCGCCTGTGGAGCAAATGAAGTCGCTGGAGTTATTGACGCCGACTGCGGGGGCGTCGGCAGCCGCCACGCTGGCAATGGAGGCCACGGTTTCTGCGATGGAGCAATACAACCCGCCGTTGGCTACTCCCCAAGGTTGGTGATGCTCCGGCAGCACCTGCAGTTTCGCACGGGCCTCGCGCGGGCCCACGTGGGTGAACTGCAATCCTAGCAATTCCGCAAGGCCACCGTTTAAGGCATTGAGAGACTCCAGTTCTTCTGCGTTGAGCACTCGCGTGTGCGCGAGGTGGAGCAAGTCATTGAGTTTCTGCGTATCCGACATAGTCCACCAGCCTAGCCATTGATGCCAGTCTCGCAGCCTAGTGACGTAGGATAGGCAGCATGACTGATAAGAATGAACTTGCTCAGATTGGCGTCGTGGGATTGGCGGTCATGGGCTCTAATTTGGCCCGTAACTTTGCCCGCAACGGCAATACCGTAGCGGTGTATAACCGCAGCCCTGAAAAGACTCATGCACTCATTGAGGCCCACGGTGAGGAAGGCAATTTCGTGCCCTCGGAAACCATCGAAGACTTTGTGGCTTCCTTGGAGCGCCCGCGCAAGGCAATCATTATGGTCAAGGCTGGCAAGGCCACCGATGCCGTCATCGATCAGCTGGCCGAAGCCATGGATGATGGCGATATCATCATCGACGGCGGCAATGCCTTGTTCACTGACACCATTCGCCGCGAGAAGGACGTAGCCGCCCACGGCAAGCACTTCGTCGGTGCCGGAATCTCCGGTGGCGAGGAAGGCGCGCTCAACGGTCCGGCCATCATGCCCGGCGGCCCCAAGGAGTCGTGGGAGACCCTCGGCCCGATTCTTGAGTCCATCGCTGCCAACGTGGACGGCACTCCGTGCGTAACCCACATTGGTCCGGATGGCGCCGGCCACTTTGTCAAGATGGTCCACAATGGTATCGAGTATGCCGATATGCAGGTCATCGGCGAGGCTTATCAGCTGCTGCGCTATGGCGCAGGCATGGAGCCGGCCGAGATCGCAGAGGTATTCCGTGAATGGAACTCCGGCGACCTTGATTCCTACCTCATTGAAATCACCGCCGAGGTTCTGGCCCAAAAGGATCCGGAGACTGGCGCCCCGCTGGTCGACATCATCGTGGACGCCGCCGGCCAGAAGGGCACCGGCCGCTGGACTGCCATCAATGGATTGGAACTCGGCGTTCCGATTACCGGTATTGCCGAATCCGTCTTCGCCCGCGCGCTGTCCTCCTCCACCGCGCAGCGCAGTGCCGCCCAAGAAGGTCAGCTTCCCGCCGGCACCATCAAAGCGCTCGACGTGGACAAGGCCGAGTTCATCGAGGATGTTCGCCGCGCGCTCTATGCCGCCAAGCTCATTGCCTACTCCCAGGGCTTTGACGAGATTAAGGCTGGGTCCGAAGAATTCGGTTGGGACGTTGACCCGCGCGATCTCGCAACCATCTGGCGCGGCGGCTGCATCATCCGCGCCAAGTTCTTGGATCGCATCCGCGCAGCCTATGACAATAATGCGGACTTGCCCGCCCTCATCCTCGATCCTTACTTCAAGGGCGAGCTGGAAGACCTCATCGACCCTTGGCGCCGCGTGGTCGTCGCCGCTACCCAGCTGGGACTGCCGGCACCGGTCTTTGCATCATCCCTCTCCTACTACGACAGCCTGCGTGCTGAGCGCCTGCCGGCCGCTCTCATTCAGGGCCAGCGCGATTTCTTCGGCGCCCACACCTTCAAGCGCACCGACAAGCCAGGCACCTTCCACATTGAGTGGTCCGGTGACCGCAGCCTGATCCAAACCGACTAGATTCGCAGTGACGCGATTAGGGGCCCTTCGGGGCCCTTTCGCCTTTTCCAAGCAGGTCTTTCTCGTGGAATGCGGCGATCCGCCACGCTGCCGATAGGATGGGAAAGCGATGACTACCTTTGCCGATCTCGGCCTTCCCCAGCGCCTGGTACACGTTCTGCACAACGAAGGCATTACCGAACCGTTTCCTATTCAAAAAGCCGCGATTCCCGACGCCCTTGCAGGCAAAGACGTACTCGGCCGCGGTCCTACCGGGTCGGGCAAGACCTATACCTTTGGCTTGCCCCTGCTCGCCCGCCTTGCCGGAACCGGTGCTTCCAAGCCTGCTCATCCCCGTGCGTTTATCCTCGCCCCAACCCGCGAGTTGGCTACTCAGATTCACCAGCGCCTTGATGAACCTGCGGCAACGCTGGGCTTAAGAGTGCTTGCTGTCGTGGGTGGGGTAAATATTAATCACCATATCCGCTCCCTCGCCCGCCCCGTTGATGTTCTTGTCGCTACCCCTGGCCGTGCCCAGGATCTAATTGACCAGGGCAAGCTGCATCTGGATGCGGTCCAGATCACTGCGCTGGACGAAGCCGACCAGATGGCCGATATGGGCTTTTTGCCCCAGGTACGCAAGCTTCTGCGCCTAACTCCGGCTCAAGGCCAGCGCTTGCTGTTTTCGGCGACGCTTGACGGCGACGTCAACAAACTGGTGGAGCAATTCCTCCATGACCCAGTGGTTCACTCCACTGCCCCGGTGCAAGCTGCAGTGGATTCCATGTCCCATCACCTCTTTTTCGTCGGCGAGCGGCCCGCCCGCAACGAGGTGGTGCTGCGCATTGCTGCCCGCCAAGGCAAAACCATCATGTTCATGCGCACCAAGCACGGCGTGGACAGGCAGGTCAAGAAATTGCGTCGCTCCGGCATCAACGCTTATCCATTGCATGGCGATAAAGGCCAAGGCGCGCGTACCCGCGCGATCGAAGGCTTCGCCGATGGCAGCATTCCAGTTGTGGTCGCCACCGATATTGCCGCCCGCGGTATCGATATTGCAGACGTTTCACTCGTCGTTCACGTCGATCCACCCGCAGAGCACAAAGCCTATCTCCATCGCGCCGGCCGCACGGCACGCGGCGGCGCTGCGGGTACCGTAGTCACTTTGGTCATGGATGAACAACGCAAGGAAGTAGCCGCGCTCATAAAGAAAGCCGGAGTCACAGCTACGGAGCACGATATTTCTCACCGTGACAATCCTGCAGGCTCTCCAATACTCAAGGAAGTTACGGGCGCTCGCAAACCCAATGGCCCCGTCCTTCCCCCACCAGGGCATGCCGCATCCCAGAAGCCGGCACAGCCCGTCAAGAAGTCCAATTCTCAACGCCGCCGCTCGGGCGGCAAAGTCGCCCGCCGCCGTCGCCGCTAAGACAAGGAGGTAAACGCCCATGCGCATCTTGGGCCCTGAGGACTGGAGTGCTCAACAGCATGAACATGAAAAGCAAGCCACCGACCGCTTGGAGCGCTTCCGGCATCCTGGCAGCTACCACCCTGTTTTCGACTTTCTCTTTGAGTACTACCCCGTGCGACCTGCTCACCTAAAGCGTTGGCACCCAGGTGTTGGAACTGCGCTTAAAGGCGCTCCTCCACACGCCGAATGGCGGAATTACCACGCCACCCCAGAAGGCATCACCGTTGACCTCGCCAGCTTTCTAGAGCGTCGTGGTGACACGGTTCGCTATATATCCAATCTGCTCCGGCGCTCTGCCACCAATCCGGCCCACTTTGACTGCTTCGGTCTGCATGAATGGGCAATGGTTTACCACACGGATTCCCCGCGTCATTCGCTGCCCTTGCGGCTCGGTGCGGACGGCACCAACCGGGTTGTCGATGAGCACTCAATTAAGTGTTCTCACTACGATGCCTTCCGGTTCTTTACTCCTCCCGCTCGGCCTCTTAACCTCACTGTCCTGCACCGTGAAGATCAGCCCGACAATGACCAAGCAGGCTGCGTACACGTCACAATGGATTTATATAAGTGGGCCTGGAAGCTGGGACCACTAGTTCCAGGCAAACTTTTCCTTGAGTGCCTGGATCTGGCGATTGAAGCACGCATCCTTGACATGGAGGCATCTCCTTATGACTGCCGTGATTGGGGACTTGGCGTCGTGCCCATCGAAACCCCTGAGGGCAAGGCCGAGTACGTCTCTCGCCAGAGAACCTTGGCACAGAAAGCCAAGCCGCTGCGAGACCGGCTTGTCGCTGTGATAGATCAGGCACTTGCCCCGCTAGAATGAGCCACTAACAACGGCAGTTTGCTTGGGAGGAAAATACCACATGGCACGGCATTCAAACGGGAAAAATAGCTTCGCAGTAGCGGGATGGGTTATCGCGGTGGCTATTGTCGCGCTGCTGGCCATAGTCGCCTTGGTGGCCTTCCTATTGCGCGGCGCGGGCAACGACGACGGCGAAGACTCAGCCGCATCCGCCGCAGTGGAAAGCAGCACCGAATCTGCACCGGAGACCAGCACGACAGCTACCTCCAGTGTTTCCACGTCCGCCGCGCCCACGAGCTCTTCTTCCCCGAAGAGCTCCGCTCCAGCGACGAATTCCGCAGCAGCTCCCAAGCCCGATGTGACGATGGCGGCAAATACGCTCCTACTCTTGGATACCTCTTCGGCCATGGCGCCGATGTACGGCCCTGTGTCCGAAGCCTTGAGCACCACTGCTTCTGACCTAGCCGCGGAAGGCGGGGCAGTCTCGTTGTGGAACTACTCCTCTCCTATCTCTGAGACCGCGACGGTTGGCTTCCGCCAAAACCTAGGCTTTGGCGATGGCAACGCTGTATCCGGCACGCTTGGTGGCTTTGGAACCGGCGGTGTTCCGCAAACGCGCAGCGCCGTTGTAGCAGCTGTCGCGAATGCCGCCGATCAAGCCGCAGGAACTGGCGACAAAGCACGGGTAGTCGTAGTAACTACTGGCACTGAGCAAGACATGGATGACGCGCAATTCACGTCCGCTCTTGAAGACGCCGCCTCCAAGGACGTTTCCCTCAGCGTCATCCATGTCGGTGAAGGTAATGTCGATGCCGCACTGAAGTCCGCAGCTGATAGCTTCACCTCCGTTGACTCAGCCGATAAGGCCACGGTCTCTGAAGCAATTACTAAGGCCGCAGGAGTCTAATACGCGCCTCTTTCTTTTCCACGGCACCGAACGACGACTCGTTCGGTGCCTTTATTGTCGGCCCATAGTAACTAGTGCTCTCCTACACTGCGAACCTACGGGTACTTCACCAGTTATTAGCTCAGAGGCGGCCCGGGCTCTAAGCCAGAGCTCGACCACGATCCTGCGAGCCACACAGCGCGGAAAAGTACTATTTTGCATTGTGCTCTTATGGCGATAGAGATCAAAAATCCACCCTGCTTCCCCGTGAGCTGGGAAGCAGGGTGGGTTCTGTGTGGACGAGCTTAGGAGCTCTTGCGCTTGCGACGAGCAGCCAACTCGTCGAGGCCGACTACATTGTCTTCGGCGAAGTCTTCGATGCGCTCCGAAGGGAAGGAAGAAATGGTGCCGGATAGTTCCTTCAAGATGCCCGGAACCGCAATGCCGAAGACACCTTGACCGCCAGCGAGCAAGTCAATCACCTCGTCGTTGGAACGGCATTCATAAACGGTAGTGCCATCGGATACGAGGGTGAGTTTTGCCAAGTCATTGACACCACGATCCCGAAGGGACTCAACTGCCAAACGGATATTCTGCAGGGAGATGCCTGTGTCCAGCAGGCGCTTAACGATCTTGAGTACCAGTACATCCTTGAAGGAGTACAGGCGCTGGGAACCCGAGCCGCGCGCTGTACGGATCGAAGGGTTGACCAGGTTGGTGCGAGCCCAATAGTCCAGCTGGCGGTAGGTGATGCCCGCTACCTGGCAAGCGATGGGAACGCGGTAGCCCACTTCTTCGTCGGGTCCGACGTCAAATAGCGACTCCTGCACGTAGGTGGATCCGGACTGGGAGTCCTCGTTAATGCTCACGTAATTACTCCAATGGGGTTTGTTGGAAGTTCTAAAGATCAATTAAAAGCCAAGCGCATACGCCCGTCAAGCGCTGATCGCTTAACTGTCAAGTACAACTTTAGACTTCTCAAACCCCATTGTCACCATTAGTCACACGCGTGTCATTAACTTTTTTCGTCATCATCCCCTGAAAGGAAATCTTTTTCCTCCATGCCCAAAGACCTCATCATGGCTTCAAAATCGGCATCTGCCTGCGCATTTCCCGATGCGGAGGTCGAGGATTTACTGTTTTCGCTGGTCGGTAGATTAATGCCTGCGCCGGGGGTGGAAATTTCCAGGTCGAAGTACTCTTTCACATCCGCATCGCTGGCATAAACAGATACCTGGGCAAGGAGATCTGCTTCGGCTGAAATAGGGACGTTGAAATATTCGGATACCGCGAGTGCATCGATTAACCGAGAGTCATAAACTTCCCCGTTCGGAGCCTTAATATCTACCATGAAGGTTCCCTGGTGGTAGTTGGCAATTTCAATGGCCTCTACCCCGCCAGTGCCCTCTAGCACCTCGCAGATAAGATCGTGCGAGGTGGGACGGTTTGGCTGGTGGCCGTCTAAGACTGCAGCCAGTTGCATGCCCTCGATGGGAGAAATCCACACGGGAATCAAACGCTCTTCTTCGGGCCAGCGCAGCAAAGCGCACACATCGTCTTCGGGGCCGACTTGGTGGATACCGTGAAACTCTAGGGATACATCGCTCATAAATACCACTCTCCCACAAAGACGGGAGCACGTGTGTATTAGGAGTGGTATTCCTCGCGCAGATCCGACTTCACCAGCGTCGCATGCAAGGAGACCACGAGGGCGGTCATTTGCTGAGAGATTTCCTCCGCCTTCTGATGCGCGGTATCAGAGTTTGAGTGCGCCACGGGAGCCGCCGCCTGGGAGATCAAATCCGCCTGACGGCGGGCGTTATTGCGCAGGGACTTAAGTTCACGGGCGCCAAAACCAAAGGCCTTAAGCGCCACGGCGGCAGAGACGATGGCTACGTCGTCGGTATTGAAAAATCCGGCGGCATCCGGGCGGATGAGGCCATATTTAACCAAGGAGGCTACATCATCTTCGCTGGCACTAGCCTGGGTAGCTACCTCTACATCTGTCAGGCGGGTGACCACAGGGGCCTTAAACTGCTGCGGCGAGAGCAGAGTGTCCGCATTTCCTGCGGAAACGATCGCGGTAACTTGGCCGGAATCCATGGCTTCTAGCTGCTCACGAATAACCTTCAGCGGCGTATAGTTATCGCGCTGAGTGGTGAGAATATACCGCAGCCGGTCCACGTCTTCTTGGGTGAAGCGGCGGTAGCCCGAGGCCGTGCGCTGTGGACTGATGAGCCCCTCAGATTCAAGGAAGCGAATCTTAGACACCGTGACATCTGGGAATTGCTGATTCAACGTCTCCAAAACCACGCCAATGGACATGGTCTTTGGCTTCTTAGCTTTAGGGCTGGTGCGGCGTACTGCTGCTGCCGAAGAATCTGCTGCGCTCACTGTGTCTATCTCTTAGGGGTACTGAAAGTTCTTATCGTGCCATAAGCAGACTACACCGCCCCTCCTAATAAGGAAGCGCGGCTAGTCTACGTGAAAAAATTAGCTCTGGTTAGCGATGAAAACCAAGCGGAACTTGCCAATCTGGATTTCGTCTCCCACCTCGAGCACCTGAGAGTTGCGGGGCTCGCGGTTAACGTAGGTTCCGTTCAGAGATCCCACATCAACTACCTCAAACTTGCCGTCATCATTCTTGCGAAACTCCGCGTGGCGGCGGGACACCGTAACGTCATCGAGGAAGATGTCTGCCTCAGGGTGGCGGCCGGCGGTAGTAGTCGCCTGATCCAGTAAGAAGCGGGCACCCGCGTTCGGGCCACGCTTTACCACGAGGAGGGCCTGACCTTCCGCCAGGTTGTCGGTGCCGGCAGTGGGAGTATCTTTGCCATTCGCGCCGTTTTCCATCTCCTTGAGCAGGTCTGCGCGGAATACAGATGTGGTCTCTACCTGTGGTTCCGGGGTTCCGGTGTTCTCGCTCATTGTTACCTCCGGGGATTAGTTACGAGTTACTTATAACAATACTAGCGACTCATGTGAGTCCGTGGCCCCTTCGCGGGGAATTATTTCACCGGAAAATGTTTCCGATGCCGCTCAGCACGGAATTTCCCTTGCCCGCAAGGGGGTTATCGGACACCATGTAGGTCCATGTAGCACTCGGACGAGCGAAGCCGGCGTCATCGAGGTGCGCCCCAGCGGCGTCGATAAGCACGGTGCGGAAAGTCTCCACAGACTTGTCGACGGCCCGCTGGGCCAAGTCCTTAAACTCCCTCACCGCAATGCGGTGGTACTCATCGATCGGCGTCTCTCGTGCGATGGCGCGCAGGTGGATCGACTCGCGCACATCGTCCATAAGCTCCAAGTGGTCGGCCCAGGCCAAGTCCAGGTGATAGAGCATGATTTCGCGCGCGGCCTTAATGAGTGCTTCCTCAGGGACCTCCCCTAGCTCTGCTGTGCGCTCCGGAGCGCGTTGGGATAGTTCCTGCCAGGCTTGATCAGTATCCAATAGTTTGGCTCGGCGCTCATCAATAATGATGCGCTGATCGGCTAGGAGCTGATTATACTTCCAGGTCTGGGCATGAATTTCGAGTAGTTGGCCCTCGGTCACTCGCTGGCAGTGTGCCACAAAATCGCTAACTCGCTTGGATTCAATGCGTCCGTCTTCTGCTGGTTGGGCACGCACAGTCTCGCCGTCGCCGCCCTGCTGGACCACATCGTCTTCGAGGGAGACGAAGAATAGGGACAGGCCCGGATCACCTTGCCGGCCTGCACGGCCGCGCAACTGGTTATCCAAGCGGGCGGTGCGGTGGCGGGAGGTACCGATAACCGCCAAGCCACCCATTTCCGCTACTGCATCGTGGTCAGCTTCGTGAGCACCGCCCAGCTTAATATCGGTGCCGCGTCCGGCCATCTGTGTAGAGACGGTGACGCGTCCAATATCGCCGGCCTCGGCGACGATCTGTGCCTCCTGCTCATCATTTTTGGCGTTGAGCACATTGACCTCAATTCCCCGATCACGGAGAGCATCCGCCAGATCTTCCGACTCGGCGACATCCTGCGTGCCCACGAGGATGGGCTGCCCCGTGGCATGAATGGTGGCAATTTCCTCCACGATGGCGGCGGATTTATCGTCTACTGTCGCGAAAATGCGGTCTTGCTCATCAAAGCGTTGCAGCGGCTTGTTGCGGTCGATCACGGATACATGAAGACCATAGAACTGCCGCAGCTGATCGGTCGCTTCCACCGCGGTACCAGTCATGCCGCACACAAGTGGATAACGCCGCATAAGTTCTTGCAGCGTGATGGTGTCGAGGATGCGCCCGCCTTCAGAAACCTCTAGGCCTTCCTTGGCTTCTACTGCCGCTTGGAGCCCGTCGGGCCAGCGTTGTAGATCGGCAACGCGGCCCCGGGAGGCGTCGATAAGCTGTAGCTTGCCATCCACCACGATGTAGTGGATGTCCCGGATAAGCAGGGCTTTGGCATGCAGGGCGAGGTTGACCTTCACCAAGATGGTGCCGATATTCTCCTCCGAATAAAGCGAATCAATGCCCAATTCCTGCTCCACGCGGCGGGCACCAGTCTCGGTCAGTTGAACGGTGCGGCCGTCCTCAGAGATGGAGTAGTCCAGCTTTTCGCGCAGCCGAGAAACCACATTGGTGATGTGCCCAGTGGGGGCCTCACCTGGCCGATTACCGGCCAGCACTAGGGGCACAAGGGCCTCATCCACTAGGACGGAATCGGCTTCGTCCACGAGGGCAACGTCGCCGGCTGCCTGCACCGTGTGGGAGCGGTCGGTAATTTGGTTATCGCGCAACAAGTCAAAGCCCAGCTCGTTGACCGGTGCGTAGATAATATCCTGCGCGTATGCAGCGCGGCGCTCATCCGGTGACATGTTCTCAGTTACCGAAGCAACGCTTAAGCCAAAGAACTCCACGACAGGGCGCATCCATTCGGCGTCGCGGGCGGCGAGATAGTTATTGACAGTGACAACGTGGACGCGTTTGCCAGTCAACGCGAAACCTGTAGCCGCCATGGCGCCTACCAAAGTCTTGCCTTCACCGGTTGCCATCTGGATAACGTCTCCGGTAAGTAGGCGCAGGACGGCCTGGGACTGGACATTAAAGGGATGCATCCCCAGGGTACGCTCGCACGCTACTGCTAAGGCCGCGAGGAACTGTGCCTTATCTGCAATTTCGCCGCCTGCAACGGCATCGCGTGCGGCTTGGGCTACAGCTGCGTCGTCCTGCTGGCCCAATGCCCGGGCCGCTTCATCGGCTGAACCCACGATGGCCTTGGATTTCTTATCGTTACGCTCGCTTTGCGAGCCCATTGCCTTCCAGAACCAATCGAACGCGCCCATACCTCATCCTCCTTATTTGGATTGCTCTTATCGACTGTAGTCAACCTGGTATGGCTTGCGGGTAAGAGGCCCGTTATTGTAGTTCTCATGCAATCCGTCAACGTTAAGCTGCCTTCGAGCCGGGGTACCGAGATGGCCGGAACCATCGACTTCCCGGATTCTCCCCCGATCGCCTATGCCATTTTTGCCCATTGCTTCGCTGGCTCCCGCCACACTCCCGGCGCCGCCCGCACTGCGAAACAGCTCACTGAGTTCGGCATCGCCACTTTGCGTTTCGATTTTCCCGGCCTTGGCCAGTCCGCCGGTGAATTTGGCGATACTACCTTCAGCCAAAACGTTGATGATATCCATGCCGCTGCCGCCTGGCTGACGGAGAACTACTCTGCCCCACAATTACTCATGGGCCACTCCCTAGGTGGCGCCGCCGCGTTGAAGGCGGCCACCACCATGAAATCACTCAAGGCGGTAGCCACCATTGGCGCACCCTTTGATCCTGCCCACTCCGTGCTGCACTATGCGGACAAAATCGGCGAGGTCGATGCCAACGGCGAGGTGGAAGTCATCCTCGGCGGCCGCGGCCTTATCATTTCCCGCAAGTTCCTCGAGGACTTGGCGGATACTAACCCCGAGGAATACCTGCCCAAGCTCCGCAAGCCACTGATGGTATTGCACTCGCCCATTGATCAAACGGTGGGCATAGACAATGCGCAGAATATCTTTCTGCTCACGCGCTACCCCAAATCCTTGGTTTCCTTGGACAAGACCGATCATCTGCTCACCAAGCAGGGCACGGCAGCCCGCGCTGCGGATCTCATCGGTGCGTGGGCCGAGCAGTTTATCGTTCCTGACTACCGGCCAGAAGAAGTAGGAACCGACGCCGCAGTTGCGCAGCCAGCCACCGGCACCAAATTCGGCGTGGTCGTCCGCCACAATGACCACAGCCTCAGTGCCGACCGCACGAAGAAGAATGGCGGCAAGGGTAAGGGCTTTACCGCCGAGGGCCTTATTATGTCCGCGCTGGCCACGGCCGCTACCCAAGCAGTCAAGGATGCCGGCAAGAGGCTTGCGCTTGACGACGTCCACGTGAGCATCACCCAAACCGGCCCCGCCAGCTTTGAGCGCCGCATCGAGCTTGCCGGAAAACTGTCAGCGGAAGAAGAGTCCGCCCTGCGCTCTGCCGCGAAGGACACCGATGTGGAGCGCATGCTCGGCAACGTCACCATCGTGGACGTGGACGCGCTCTAATGGCGGCTTATGATTCCTCGCGCCGCTGCCCGTGCGGCACCGGCCTGACCTACGGCGAGTGCTGCGGCAAGTACCATGCCGGCACCAATGCTCCTACCGCGGAGGCGCTCATGCGCTCGCGCTTTAGCGCCTTTGTTACTGGCGACGAAGCCTATCTCCTCCGTACGTGGGATCCCGATACTCGCCCTGCAACACTCGATTTGGCTGATTCTCCCGTCCGGTTTTATCGCCTCGATATCCTGGACACCCAAGCAGGCGGATTGCTCGATAATTCCGGTGTAGTGGAGTTTGAGGCCTTTTATAAAGGCGCGGCCGTTGGCTCACAACGCGAGCGTTCTTCGTTTCGCCGTGTCGGCGGCGCGTGGGTCTACTCCAGCGGCGAGTTTTAGCGCAGGTTACACCCCAGATTTCACAGTAGAATCCTACTGATGTAATCTAGACGAGTCGCACAGTTCGACGACGGGCTATGGCGCAGTTTGGTAGCGCACTACACTGGGGGTGTAGGGGTCGCAGGTTCAAATCCTGTTAGCCCGACAAAAAGTTCAGCCGGCACCTTCACGGTGCCGGCTTTTTCTATTCTGCGTTTACACCGCAAGCAAGATCGCAATTCCTAAGAGAATTAAGACCACTGGAAACAGTACGCTTTCCCACTTTTCCAGTGCTTCTGCAATGCCCGGCCGCGTGGCCACAAACCGCGCTGCCCACACTAGGGGCTCCACGAGGATTAAGAAGACCACGCAATAGATCGTTACCTCAGCTGGCGTAGAGGTGGTGAACACCGGCAGGTATACACCAATATTGCCCCCTCCGTTGACAAAGGTCACTCCGGCTACCGCACGTGTGCTCAGCTTTTTGCTGGAAACGTCTTCATCGTCTTCCTCACCGCGGAATGCCTGCCACGCTGCCCATAGGCCCAAAACAATGGAATGAGACCAAAGTAGCGAATCAATCCCTCAGGTAAAACAGCATTGAAGCCCAGTCCGACAGCGGCAGAGGCCGCTAGTATCCCAAGGAAGCCTAAATACTGTCCCACCAGAATTGCGGCCGTTGTGCCCTTATGCCCTGCACCACGAGCAAAGAAGAGGGACAACACCACGATGTCATCGATATTGGTGGCCACGAATAGTCCAGCAGCGGCTGCGAGAGTAGTAAGCACTCTCCTACCTTATCGCGTCATGACACTTGTCATGAAAATGTGATGACAGGGCCTATACATTATTTTTGCTGGCTACGGATACTTTCCAGGTATGAGAACTACAGATCCTTCTACTGCACAACCGCTGGCTATAGACGTATCCGGAGTCAGTAAAGCCTTTGCCACGAGATCCTCCCACCCCGTCCATGCGCTCAGCGATATTTCCTTCAGCATCGCCCAAGGCGAGATCGTAGGCCTATTAGGCACCAATGGAGCAGGCAAAACCACCCTATTCGATCTCATCCTCGGGCTCACCACACCCACCTCCGGCAACATTTCCGTGCTCGGACACCCACCGCACGCTGCGATCCGCGCGGCACAGATTGGCGCCGTGCTGCAATCCGGTGGCCTGTTACCTGAGCTCACAGTCTTGGACACCCTCAAGATGATTTCCTCTACCTTTCCCCATCCCCTTCCCATCGAAGAAGTGGCCAAACAAGCAGGCCTAGACCGGATCCTGCACCGCCCCGTAGGAAAATGCTCTGGTGGCGAGCAACAACGCGTGCGATTCGCCCTGGCTCTTGTGGGCAATCCCCAAATCTTATTGCTCGATGAGCCGACTGTTGGAATGGATGCTCATGCACGCCGTGAATTCTGGTCCACCATGCACAGACAAGCAGACCAGGGACGCACCATTGTCTTCGCTACGCATTTCCTCGAAGAGGCAGATAATTTTGCAGAAAGAATAATTCTCCTACATGAAGGAAAGCTGCGCGCAGATGCTAAGGCCACAGAACTGCGCGAACAGTCGGGCAAGCGCATAGTCGAGGCGAAATTCGACGGCGCACCTCTAAATGCGAAAGAGCTACCCACCGTCACCAAGTTTTCCTTGTCTGACGGCTACGCCCGGATGACCACCCGTGACTCCGATGTACTTGCGAATTATCTTCTCAATCACACCTCGGCCCATGACTTGACTATTGGCACACACTCCTTAGAGGACGCATTTCTTGCTTTGACATCATCCCAGTCCTAACCCGTCTCTCCGTTGGCTACTTCGTGAAAGGAACATGCAATGACTGCACAGTCAGTAACAACCAGTGCGCGCACTTTCGGGTTTGCCATCCATAACTTGTTGCGCCTTCGCCGAAACCTTACTCCGCTGTTTTTCAGCACGTTCTTACCGGTATTTTTCTACCTGCTCTTTGGCACCATGATGGATTTTGGCGATGCCCCCTTTAAAGGAGGAAACTTCGCCGCCTTAGAGATGATCAGCATGGCCCTCTACGGCGGCGTGGCAGGATCCGTATCTGCCGCTGGCTCCGCCGTGACAGATACCAAGACTGGGTGGGCGCGCCAATTAACACTTACTCCCCTACACCCACGGCAGATTCTGTGGGCAAACCTCATATCAATCGGCTTTCAGGCACTGCTCCCCATCATAGCAGTGTTTATCACCGGTGCCATGACACAAGCTGCAATGCAACCACATCAATGGATTATAGCCATTATCGCCTGCGTCCTAGTTTCCATTCCCTTTGGCTTTTATGGCTTGGTGTGGGCCATGGCTTTGCCCACCGACAATTCTGTCGCAATCGCCTCGACCTCCGTTGTCCTCTTCCTCTTTGCCGCCAATGTATTCACTCCACTTACCGAGCCGCTAATGGAATTGGGCCGCTTCACTCCCCTCTTTGGCCCGGTTGTGCTCGCCCAGTGGCCCCTTGCAGAAGGCATGCAGTTTCTCAACGGGGAGGAAGGCACCGTGTCGCACCCCATGTGGGCCGCATGGTTAAACTTCGCGGTATGGACGACCATCTTTCTCACCGCTTGCCTGGTGCTGCGCTCCCGCGACAAGGCGCGCCGTTAATGGGCCCCTTTCGCGAGCCGTGGCGCGGTTTTAGCCTCAATAGCGCTCTTTTCGCCAGCGTATGGTTGGTCTTCCTCATTCCCGGGTTGGTGATGACCTTTGCCGCGCCGGGCACGACGCTCACTGGACGAATTGGGGCTTCTGCGTGCGTTCTAGCGTTTAGTGCTGTCTACTTCCTTTCTTTTGGCGCCGTGGGCTACTACCCACGCGCATGGCGGTTAGGACAGCGGGTCGGGCTTTACTGGGTGTTACTCGCGGCCATCGCAGCGATATCAATTGGTTTCTTCGGGATAGTAGCCGTCACGTTTGTGCCTTACCTTGCGGCGCTGCTCGGCTTCAACCTTCCGCTACGCCGAGCATTAGCGCTTACCCTGCTAACGGGGACCGCGCTCGCCACCACCACGTGGTTCTTCGCTCCTGAAAGCACCGGCTGGGCCCTAATAGTCCTCTTCGCCTGGCCGATACTACTAGTGCTGTTAGGTACATTTTCCCAGCGTGAAGATAGCCGCTCTGAATTGAAACATGAATTGGACTTGGCACGCCAACGCGAGGATATCGCTACCGATGTTCACGATCTCTTGGGCCACTCTTTAACCGTTATCAACCTCAAGACAGAGCTTGCCCGCCGTCTAATAGATTCGGATCCGCAACGAGCGCAGCAGGAGCTCCAGGAGGTGAGCACGCTTTCTCGGAGAGGCCTGGCGGAGGTCCGCTCCACAGTAACCCGGATGCGCATGCCCACTTTTGAAGGGGAAATCCACGCGGCTCAAAGGGCTCTCGACACTGCCGGCATTGTGTCGTACTTGCCCTCTGCAGCCAAAACCGCTGGGCTTTACGACGCCGAATTTTCCTGGACCCTGCGCGAGCTAACCACAAACGTGGTCCGCCACTCAGGCGCAGCGCACTGTTGGGTCCAGGTGACAGACCACCAACTCCAAGTGGTGGACGATGGCTGCGGGTTTGACGCTGACGAAAGCCTTTCTCGTGCCCACGGTGGGATTTACGGTTTGCGCAAACGCATAACAGATGCTGGCGGACAGCTGCTCTTTGCACGCCGCGATGGCTGCACTCTGGCCTTGGTTACTATGAATGGCGACACGGACTTTCTCCCTTTTACTACCGCCGGAGGCTCAGGCAATGACTTATCCCATCCGAGTTCTCATTGCTGAGGACCAATCATTGGTGCGTGGGGCGCTAGTTGCCCTCTTGGAGACAGAGCCAGATATCAGCGTTGTGGCTGAGTGCGCAACGGGCGCGGAGGTGGCGGGGCTTGTCGCCAAGCATGGCGTCGACGTTGCGCTACTTGATATTGAAATGCCCGGTAAGAACGGTCTTGATGCAGCCGCTGAACTAGAGGGCATTGGTTGCCGCAGCCTGGTTGTCACGACTTTTGGGCGCAGTGGCTACGTCAAACGTGCTTTGGAAACGTGCGTAGCTGGCTTTGTAGTCAAGGACACCCCACCCGAACAACCTGCCGAAGCCATTAGGCGAGTGCACGCCGGTCTAAAGGTCATCGACCCTGCACTGGCCCAAGAGACTATTTTCACGCCCGACAATCCACTAACCGCACGCGAAAGGGAGGTCACACGTCATGTCTTGGAGGGTAGCGACACCCACCAGATTGCCGGGCACCTTCATCTGAGCACTGGCACAGTGCGCAATATTGTCTCTTCGCTCATCGCCAAGACAGGAACTGGGAACCGCTTTGAGGCAGCAACTATGGCACGTGCCCCGGGGATGGATATAGAAAAGGGGGGCCCGCTGCGGATCCCCTTTATTGTCTGGATACCTATTCTGGCTTCTTTAGCTCGAGGACATTGACCATGCCCTGAATGACTATGTCCATCACCTTGGAAGCTAGGTTGAAGTAGAAATCAGCCGAGTGATAGCGCAAGGCTCCTACGGTACTCAACTGCGAGAGGCCGTGGATGGAGGCCCACAGCGCCGCAATCTGGGTGAAGAGAATCCATGGCGATCGTGGCCCATTCGACTCAGAAATGGCATCGCGCACCAGATTCATGATGAAGGTGAAGGCCTTACCCATATCGAATGGTTGCTCAGTATCGCCGGACTCTTCGAAAGAGACGGGGACAATCGAGCGGCTTGATACCTCAATGAGGGCGACAAAGCCGACGGGGTCTTCCAGCGCATACTCCAAATATCCGAAGCCGGTTGCCTTAATATAATCCAGCCCGTGGGATCCTTCTGGCACGGCCTGGTTCTGGCGCATGATCGCTAGCGTATTGGCTTCATCCAAAGACTCTTCCAAAGAGCGCAGCAGGTGAGAATTACCATCGAAAAGATGCTCCGCGTCTGCCAAATCTACGCCTGCTCGCGCAGCAGCAGAGCCGAGATGCAAGCTAGGAAGACCGTTATAGGCAATCTCTTCCGCCGCACCACGGAAGATGGCTGCACGCTTTTCCTCAGCCGTAGACTTTGGCATGTCCTTTGCTGCTGTAGTAAACGGTTCCGCTGGTTCGCCAACGAGTGCTAGCGGTTCAAAGGGCGCAATCCCCCCGTCACGCAAGCTAAGTTCCAGCCCAGAGAATAAAGTCTCAATGCAAGCATTGAAGGTCTGCTTCTTCGCAGTGGGCGAGAGGTGACGCATAATGCCGAACGTGGCCAAGTGAGTAATGCCTTGCAACTCAGATAAGAAAGTAAGTGCTTGGATCACTACCAAGCGGTGATCAAAATCGCCGCGTGCTGCAATGGCGGCTTCCCGCATGTGAACAAGCATCCAGCGGAAAGTGGGCGGGAAGGCATCAAAGCTTTTCGACTCTTCAATGCCGTCCTCAAAGTTGGGAAAGCTCGTTGCCGTCTCGCAGTTGTTATAGGCGGCGAAGTAGGTGGGGTTATCAAGAGCCAAGTTGAAGTAGACCTTGGCAGACTCACGAAGTTTCTGAATTGCGGTCGCGTCATCCGGCAGTTTATCGAGTGCCTCGTAGGAGGCTACTCGGAGACGCTCATCTAAGAACCGGCTGGTCTGAATGTAAAGGTCATGGTCATCTTCAAAGAAAGACTTAGCTTCATCGACGGGAACAGCAATCTGCTCCGCCACAGCACAAACCTTTAAAGCGTCGCGCCCACCCTTAGCCAGGATACGGGCACTCTGATCCAGCAAGCGCTGCCTAGTCGAGCCCGCATGGGAAACGGTGCCTTCAAGATTGTTCACAAATACAATCCTAGCGATTTCAGGCAAATTTGCTTGGGATACTTTCACTTTATAAGTTGAGTCACCCACAAAAAGGTGGGAGCACCTATATAGACCTTTGCCAGCTTTATGCTGCTGGTCTTTATATAGCTTTTGTCCCCCAACCCTTGCGGGCTGGGGGACAAAAGAGAAAGTAGCCATTCGCCCTTTAAACGGGCGAAGCTATTTACTCGTTACCGAGCTTGCCGTCAGCTGCGTCACGAGCCTTGTCGATCTGGTCGGCCTTGTCCTCGCCGAGCTTGTCCTTAGCCGCGTCAGCTGCCTTGTCCAAGCCCTTGTCGCTGATCTCTTCGCCCTTGTCGGAGTTCAGTGCGTCCTTTGCCTTATCGAAGATACCCATGTGGTTATCCTTTCTTCTAGTTCTAGCTTTATCTAAAAGCTGCCGTGTCGGGCAACAGACCCCAACGTACCGACACCTGAGCCAACATGCCACCGAAAAGTCTCTTCGGTCACTAGACCAAATAAATTTTTCCGCCCCGCAGCGCGATTGTTCTCAGGGGCATCCAGACACCCCCGCAGCCTATCGAGTACCTAATAAGGCCTGCTGCTTTAGCCCTACCCTAGCGAAGTTTAAGCAAAATCAGGGTGCACAATTTAGCTCCAGGTCAAATTTCCTCAGCCTTGCAAATGATAGCGTAAGACGGTATCGACGATTTACCAACGAAGGCTTCGCACCATGGCTTCAACTACCCCAGCGCCCCCGTCCACTTCGGAAACGGCCAGGGAATTCTTTGGCTTAGTATGGCCGGGCAAAGAGGCTGCCCGAGCAGCCGCTAGCGCGCCGCTGACACAGCGTTTCACGCGTGATACTGCGCTCAGCACAGCCTGTGACACGGACAACGCGATTATTGCGGCAGATAATCTTCCGGTTCTGCAAGGGCTTGCCAACCGCGGCGAACTCTTTGACGTCATCTATATCGACCCGCCTTATAATACCGGCAAAGACTTTGTCTACCGCGATAACTATCGTTTACGCCGCCAGATGCGTTCCGGAAGCTATGCAGAATGGCACTCGCAGTGGCTGTCGATGATGCTTCCCCGACTCATCTTGGCCCGAGATGTACTTTCCGCACAAGGTTTTATTTTTGTCTCCATTGGAGAAGACGAAGTGGCCAATACGCGCAAGGTGCTCGATGAAGTTTTTGGGGAGGAGTGCTTTGCCGGCCAGTTGATCTGGAAAAAGGCCGGCACCGGCAAAAACGATTCTAAGTACGCGGTGGTAGAGCATGAATATATTCTGTGCTACTCCCGAACTCCTAACAATCCCGGTTTCAATGTCGATCTCCAAGGCCATACTTCCACCAAATACAACCATGAGGACGACAAAGGGAAGTATTCCTTGGTGCGTTTGGACTCTAAGACCCTTGGGTATCTTGCCTCCCTCGACTTCCCTATCTCCGGTCCCGATGGCAAGGAGTATTGGCCGCACCAGCCGGCGGGAAAAGAAAAAGTCGCCCGTTGGCGCTGGGGCCGAGATAAGGTTGAGCAGCGCTTCGATGAGCTCGTCTTCCGGCGAGGTTTTGTCTATACCAAGAACTATCAGAAGGTGGGAGCGCGCCCACGCTCTATCCTTGACGGGGAGCGCTTTGGAGTGACCCGTACCGGCCGCCGCGATGCTGAGGACATCATGGGGCTAGAGGGCGTTTTTGAGTTTCCCAAGCCGGTGCGCTTGATTAAGCACCTCATTTCCATTGCGGGTGGAAAGGATGCGCGCGTCCTAGACTTTTTTGCGGGCTCCGGCACCACTGCGCAGGCAGTAGTAGAACTCAATAACGACGATGGGGGCACTCGGTCTTTTCACCTTGTGCAAATTCCCGAGCCTACCTCGCCGCGTAGCGCTGCGCATCGCGCGGGCTTTTCTACCGTGGCAGACATTTGCATTGAAAGGGTACGCAAGGTTCCAGGCGCTAGCTTTCATGTCTATAGACCGGACTAAGTCTGTGCGGTACCGGACGGGCGACCGGGAATACCGAAGAAGTCTAGGACGCGGTCGGTAGCAAAGAATTTGCCTACCTCATTGTGCGCGTCTGCTGTACCACCGGGCCATACGTGTGAGCCTCCGGCGATACGGATGTGTTCAAGCGGCGCGGTACAGCCGCTCCACTTCATATCGAGTGCATTGTTGACCAGGCGGGTCGTATCGACCTTGGTAGAGCAACCATTGCGTTTACGGTCTTGTTCCAGCACGGATTCCACGGAATAGTACTTGGTCTTATGGCGCGTTCCACCGTAGTAACCCACCACGGGGTCCACGGTGCCGTGAATATCCAATCGTCCCACGGGGGAATGGGCACAGTCTTTAAGAATATCTTTGTAGTAGGCAGCGGAAACGGTAGCCACGGACTTAAAAACCTCGGGCATCTGGCAGGCCAGGTAGGCGGCAAACCCGCCGCCGTTCGACATTCCGGTGGCAAAAATCCGGGAGTCATCTACCCGATACGTTGCTCGCACGGCATCAATGATGTCGCGAACAAATTTTTTGTCTTCTGCTGTTGACGTCTTGGCATAAGGAGCAGGGCTCCAAGCCTTCTTTTTACCTTCTGCGAAAACGGTGATGGCATCAGCGGCATCGAGGCGGGAATAGCCGCGGAGATTTTCGGCAGATTGTCCCCAGCCTGGAAAGGCCAGGACGATGGGCCACTTTTTATCCCCCGTGTAGTCCTTGGGCACGCTGAGGATGAAGGAACGGCCCGATGGAAGATTAACGGTGGTATAGCTGCCTGGCTCGGGTCCGCTTAGCGGTGCGGAGGTTGGAATCCCTAGGTTTTTCGTCTCAGTTGGGACTGCTTGGGGCGCGGAGTCGGGCGAGTTGGCCGAACATGATGCGCCGGCAACCGCAAGGAAACTCACTGCTACCGCACCAACTAGGGCCCGTAGCGACCTCGCGTTCATCTCTGTCGTCCCTTCTGCCATGCGGTCCATAGTTGCTTATAACGGCCACCATAATCTAACAGTTCGTGGTGACTGCCTTGCTCCACCACCCGCCCGTTAGCCATCACGGCGATGCTATCGGCTCGTGCGGCTTGGTCTAATCGGTGCGCCACTATCAGTGCGGTTCGCCTACGGGTGACCTCTGTCGCGGCTTCTTCCAGAGCTTCCGCCCCCACCGAACCGGCCTCTGCGGTGGCCTCATCCATGATGACGATCTTGGGATCTAAAAGCAATATTCGCGCCAGCGCAAGCTGCTGTGCTGCTACTGGGTCAAGGTGGATTCCCCGAGCTCCAATGACCGTATCTAGGCCCTCCTCTAACCGCGCATACCACTGTGCGCCGACGCGCTGTAGTGCATCTTCCATTTGTGCGTCTGAGGCTTGCGGGGCGGCCAAGGACAAATCTTCGCGCAGGGTTCCTGAGAATACGTGAACCTCTTGGGAAATCATCGCTAAACGCGCCACCCTTTCGGAATCAGAAAGGGCCGATACCTCTACTCCATCCACCAAGACTGTTCCGGCAGCCGGGACTCGCAGTCCGGCCAGAAGAGCAGCGACCGTGGTCTTTCCCGCACCAGAGGCTCCCACTAAAGCTACGGTGTGTCCAGCGGGAAGCTTAAGGTTCACGTCTTGCACAGCCCAGCCGCCGTTATCGTAGCTGAAGCTCACTTCTTTTAATTCGGCAACCCCACCTGGGGCCGGCGCGCCGAAGTCTGGCACCGCCCGTGGCGGATCCATGACCACCCCAACTATTCGAGACAGAGAGGCATAGCCGGATTGAACGGTATCGATTACTCGCATCAATCCCATGAGCGGGCCCCGTAAGCGAATAAGAAGGAGCATGGCAGCGGTGACTGAGCCAACGGTGAGCGCCCCAGCCTGCACCACCCAAAAGCTGATGAGCAAACCGCAGACCAGCATAACTAACTCGATGACCGTCATCCATAGCTGCAAGACCATCATTGTCCTTCGCGCGGCATACCCCTTGTCCACCACCTGTGCGGAGGCACGTTCAATCCCAACGTGCATCTGATCTTCCATGCCAAAGGCGCGCACAGTCTTTCGCCCGCGAATTGCCTCCAGGAGTCTGCGCGCCCGTTCCGCCATGGCAGCGCGTTCGTCGGTATAGCGCTGCGGAGCGCGCTGCAGGTACTGGCGCGCGGCAAATACATAAAGCGGCGCAACTGCACCTACGACCAGTAGGTATTGCCAATTGAGGCTGACTAGTGCCACCCCCGTAGTTGCGATGGCGAAAGCAGATTTGGCCAGCACGGGGACGGTCTCGGTGACGGCAGCAGAGAGTTCTGCTACATCATCGGTAGAGCGAGAGACCAAATCCCCAGTGCCGGCTTCCTCCACACGGTGGGTAGGCAGGCGGAGAGCGGTAGAAACCATATCTTCGCGCAAAGCGGAGATCACGCGTTCGCTCAGGCGCGAAAGGACATAGAACCCTGCCGCGGAAAACAATGCCGAGACCGCGGCCACCAGAACTAAGGAAATACCAATGGGCACAATGGTGCCCTGAGTAATGACTGCGTCGACGATCTTTCCCAACAGGATGGGAATCGCTACATTGCTGCCGGCCCCTGCGGTAAGCAAGGCTAAGGCCGCTGCGGCTTGGCAGCGGGCGGCGGGGACGTCGGAAAGCTGGCGACCCACTTCCTTACGCACTTGAGGCCAGGAGGCCGTAGAAAACCGCATCATAGCTCTGCCCCCACTGCTGCCCACGCCGGCGAGGTGGTGAAGACAAGCGTGGGCTTAGGCCCGCGGTGATGCGCCACCCGCTGGGCAATTTCCTGCTCGGTCACCGAGTCCACGGCGGTTGTTGGATCAGCTAAAACTAAGATCTCCGCGTCCGCAGCAATGGCTCGTGCCAGCGCTACGCGCTGTTGTTGTCCGCCGGAGAGGTTTCGGCCGCCTTCTCCCACCTCGCGGTCCAACCCGCCCGGTATATCTTCCCCTGCAGCTACGAAGAGGGCCCGTTGTGCCCTTGCGCTATCCGGATGAATATTGTCCCGCACGGTCCCCTCAAAAAGCACAGTTTCGTGTGGAACAACCAGGAACCGCTCGCGCGGCAAGAAGACGAGATCCTCTGGAATAGGCTCGGGCACCACGTTGACCCCAGGAGCGAGGGCCGGAACCTGCGGTTCACTTTTCTCTACCCCGGGTGCGGCGAGTACGGCAATAATACGCTCTGCGCTTGCCTGTGCGGCCGCCCACCGCGAGGCGATATTTCGGCCCAGCATCGTCATCGGGGTGATAATGAATTGCGTGAGGCCGATAACCGTAATGAGTTCACCTACGCTCATCATGGAGTGCATGGCCATCACGCCTGCACCAATGCCCACCGCAATGACATACACCGAGCCCAAAATCTCCGTAGTCGCATTAAGTCGCGCTTGGGCAGCATTGGCCTCTACTGTTCGTTCGAAGGCAGCTCCAGACACTGCGGAATATCGGTTACTGACAGTGGCTACTGCACCCAGGCCCTTAAGGATCCGCAGGCCCTGGACGACATCGGTGGCCATGGAACTGGCCTTCGCCAACGCCGCTTGGCGGCTTCCGGAACGCGTGCGCAGAGGCTTTGCCGCGCGCACTGAGCCCCACACCATTAACGGCCCGCCACACAAAATGGCGATGCCTAAAGGCAGGTTAATACGGCTAGCCATAATCGCCACATACACAATGGCAGCGATCTCAGCGACGGGAAAGACCGTCATCATAACGGCATTCTGCACGCGCCGTGCGTCTGTGGAGGCGATGGCAAGCAGTTCGCCGGCGCTGCGGGGCTCGCCTGCAATGCCCCGCGGATCCTGAATCCTATCCGTGATGGCCATGCGAAGATCGTGCCCAATTACTAGCATGGCTCGCGCGTTGAGGCCGCGTCCGAACCATGCGGCTATGGCATTAAGACCAAAAGCTACCCCCAATACCACTAGCCACATGCCTAGTCGGTCGACGTCTCCTTCCGAGACAGCTTCATCAATGGCATGTCCCACTATCACTGGAGTCGATCCGTTAAGCAGAAAAGATACAGCCATGCAGAGTGCAGCCGGCACGGTGAGGGATGGACGAGAAAAGACAGTCTTTAGCAGCCACCTGGGATCTGATGGTGCAGGAAGTGTCCTCATAGGCAACCATTCTAATTCGCGGTAGGTTAGATGGGTTATGTCGACTCGCCGCCCCAATCCCAGCCACTTCCCTAGCTACCGCAAGCCCTCCACTAGACAAGGCCCTGGCTTCCGCGATGCCGCACAACGCACCGCTTCCGCTCAGGCCTTCCGTCATGGTGCGAGCGCCTATCACGATGTGCGCCCCGGCTATCCGGACGAGGTCTCTGCCCTTATCGCTGACGCCCATACCGTTGCCGATATTGGGGCCGGAACTGGAAAATTCACCGCGTCCCTCCCCAATGCTCGAGTTTTGGCTCTGGAGCCCTCCGCCGATATGGCTGGAATCCTCGCAGCGCACCTCCACCTGCCAGTCCTTCGTGCTACAGCTGAAAACACCGCGCTTGCCGACGCCTCCTTAGACGCCGCCTGCCTCGCCCAAACCTGGCACTGGGTCGACGTACCAGCCGTCTGTGCAGAGCTTGACCGCGTCCTCGCGCCGAGCGGGAAGATTCTCCTAGTGTGGAACACGCTTGATGTCAACGCGGACCCCTGGATCCTGCGGCTCTCGCGCATAATGCACTCTGGCGACGTGCACAAACCGGGTTTTTACCCCACCTACACCGCACCGTGGGTTTTAGACCGTGAACTCCGCTTGACCTGGGAACACGAACTTACCCCCGAGCAGCTTCACCAGCTGATGCACACCCGCTCATACTGGCTGCGCAATGGCGAAACCATCCACGAACGCATGACCCACAACCTGGATTGGTACCTCTACGAGCACATGGGGTTTAAACCGGGCCAAAAACTACGCATCCCGTACCGCACGGATGCCTTCGTGTTGGTACGGGATTCGGATTAGAGCAGAACCTGCGCCAGTAGCGAGCCCACCACGCAAGAGGTGAAGACCGAAATCGCTCCAGGCACAAGGAAGGAGTGATTGATGACGAACTTGCCAATGTGCGTAGTGCCCGTGCGGTCGAAGCCGATGCAGGCAAGGTCCGAGGGGTACGTCGGCAAAATGAAATAGCCATAGGCTGCGCCGTAGAATCCGACGATGATCGCGGGATCGATACCCAACTGCAAACCGATAGGCGCGATCGCGACCAACGCTGCAGCCTGGGAGTTAACCAACTTGGAGACGATGACCAAGACCACGGCATAAGCCCAAGGAGCAGCCTCAACAACAGAACCCAAGTTGGATTCCAAAGCATCAATATGGGCTTCAAAGAAGGTATCTGCCATCCACGCCACACCGAAGACGGAGAATACTGCCGTCATACCGGCCTTAAACACTGGAGTGGACGCGATCTTCTTCGGGTCAGCCTTGCAGCTGAGCAAGATGATTGCGCCGGCAACAAGCATGACCATCTGGATAACCAGGTTCATAGATAGCGGGCTCAACTCGCCATCGTCACCTGGAACGAGGGGGCGCAGGAATTCAAACGCACCGAGCGCCACCACGCTGGCAATAGCCAAAAGGAAGATAACCACCGCGCGTTTTGCTTCTGGCGAAAATTCCTCATCCAGAAGCGACCCGGTGGACTGGTTAATGCTCTCTGCAAACTCCGGATCCTTCATTCGCTCCTGGAAAGCCGGGTCCTCGTCCAAATCCTTTCCGCGGCGCAGCGACCACAGCGAGGCAAGAATGACACCGGCAAGCGAGGCGGGCATAGCCACCATGAGGATCTGCGGAATAGAATAGGCGTGATCGATAGCGTCGGCATTTTCCGCGATGATAGATGCTAGGGACACGGTGGCCACAGATACTGGCGAGGCCGTAATACCCATCTGAGCCGACGTTGATGCCACGGCCATAGGACGCTCTGGGCGGATGCCCTTCTTCAGGGCAATATCCTCGATGATCGGAAACATCGTGTACACCACGTGGCCCGTACCGCACAGTACCGTCAGGAACCAGGTGGTCAGCGGCGCAAGGATGGTAATACGCTCTGGGTGCGCGCGGAGAAACTTCTCGGCAAATTGCATCATCACTTCCAGGCCGCGCGCCTGTTGCAAGGTAGCCGCGCAACCGATGACCGCAATGATGGTCAGCATCACAGATACCGGCGGCTCACCCGGGGCAAGGCCGAAGACAAAGACCATCAGCATCAAACCGATGCCGGAAATAAGTCCTAATCCGATGCCACCATATCGAGTACCCAGAAGCAGGGCACTGAGAATGATGATGACTTGGAGCACGATGGCCAGAATTGAATCTGGCGCAATGACGCTGGCTAGCATGCTGAGCCTTCCATCACGAGAGAATTATTAACTGGTTATATCCTATCCAGACCCACATGATCGGACATAAACGGAAAGGCGAGCGAATTCTCACACCGTGTCCGGTACAACAATCGCTCGCCTGAGTGCTATAATCCCAGCGTAACGGGCATACTGCTAGCGCTTCTTGCCGCGCCTCTCCCTCACTCGCACTGCGATGCGGATGGGCGTTCCGTGGAAACCAAACCGCTCGCGGAACTTCCGCTCAAGGTAGCGGCGATACGCCGCGTCCAAGAAGCCCGTCGTAAACAACACGATGGTCGGCGGCTGAGTCGAGGCCTGCGTAGCGAACAATACGCGCGGCAGACGGTTATTCTTCATCGGTGGCGGATTAGCCGCGATAGCCTCACGCAACCAGTTATTCAACTGGCCCGTGGACACACGCTGATCCCAGCTTTCCAGTGCCTCAATCATGGCCGGCTCCAGCTTCTGCAGCGCGCGGCCTGTTTCCGCAGAGATATTCACGCGCGTGACCCACGGCAAGTGGCTCAGCTGCTGATCAATCTCGCGGTCTAAGTAATAGCGGCGATCCTCATCCATGAGGTCCCACTTATTAAACGCAATGACTAGGGCCTTGCCGGCTTCGAGCACCATATTGAGCACGCGCTGGTCTTGCTCGGAGATCTCCTCAGAGGCGTCGATAAGCATGATGCAGACCTCGGCAGCATCGATAACGCCGCGAGTGCGCAAGGACGCATAGTACTCATGCCCCTGCGCGTTCTTCACCTTTTTGCGCAGGCCCGCAGTATCAATAAACTTCCACAGCTGCTCATCCAGCTGAACTAGAGAGTCAACCGGATCCACGGTGGTTCCTGCGACGTTGTCGACCACGGAGCGCTCCTCGCTGGTGAGCTTATTCAGCAGCGAGGACTTGCCCACGTTAGGCTTGCCCACCAATGCGACGCGGCGAGGGCCAGAAGTAATCGCGGTCTGCCGTGGTTCTTCAGGGAAGACCCGCAAAATCTCATCGAGCACGTCCGCACCGCCGCGGCCATGCTGGGCGGATACGGGCCACGGATCACCCAAGCCCAAGGCATAAAATTCCGCCATATCCGCGTACTGATTATCGGAGTCGAACTTATTCGATACCAAAATCACTGGCACAGGCGATTTCTGCAGGCGGCGAGCCATGACCTCATCCGTCTCCGTGATGCCCACTTTGGTGTCTACCACCATAACGATGACATCGGCGGTTTCCATGGCTACTTCTGCCTGGCGGGCAATTGCAGCATGGATACCCTTCACGTTGGGATCCCAGCCACCAGTGTCCTGTACCAAAAAGCGCTGACCGTTCCAGTCCGCAACGTAGGAAATTCGGTCACGAGTAACGCCAGGGTGGTCCTCTACCACCGCTTCGCGGCGTCCAAGGAAACGGTTAACCAAGGAGGACTTACCCACATTTGGGCGCCCGACTACGGCCACCGTGCACAAAGCTTCTTCGGTGTGATCATCGGACTCCACACCAAAAGCACGGGAGAGTTCTTCCCACTCCTCTTCACTCAGAGGCTCTTCTGCGTGCGCACCGTCGCCATAATCAGCCTCACCAAATTCTGAGTCATCGAAGTCATAGTCGAATTCCTCGGTATTGAAATCATCGGCGGCCCAACCAGGAGAGGCCTCTACCACCTCATCATCGAATTTTCCGGCCGGGTAGTGGAACTGAGTCTCCGACTCTTCCTGGGGATCGTGATTAGTCATTGACAGACTCCTTTACCACGTTAATCAGAGCTTCCAGCACATCCTCTGGGCTCATATTGGAGGTATCGACTAGGGTTGCATCTTCCGCCGGGCGCAGAGGTGAGGCCTTGCGGGAAGAATCCGCAGCGTCTCGGCGCTGGACGTCTGCGAGTACCGTCTCGTAATCCGAAGCGATGCCCGCCTTTTCATTTTGGGCTTGGCGGCGCTGAGCGCGGACCTCGGCAGAGGCAGTCATGAATGCCTTCGCGGGGGCGTCGGCAAGCACCACAGTGCCAATATCGCGGCCTTCTACAATCGCGCGGTGAGCCTCACGAGCAAGCTTGCGCTGCAGCGCAACCAGATTCTCGCGCACCTCCGGAATGGCAGACACGGCGGAAACGTTCCGGGTGACTACGTCTTCTCGAATAACGCGCGAGACGTCCTCGCCGCCGAGGAGAACCTCGGTGGAGTCCGGGTCATCGGATACTCCCAAGGGCAGATTGGCCGTAGCCGCAATAACCGCGGCGGTGTCAGCAGGGTCAACGCCTTCACGCAGCACGGCAAGCGTTGCCACCCGGTACATAGCACCGGTGTCGACGTACTTTGCGTCCAACTGCTTGGCCAGTGCACGGCAGGTGGTCGACTTTCCAGTTCCAGATGGGCCATCCACGGCTAGGATGAGACCGTCATTCGGCATATTAGAAATCATTACATCTCCACCGCCTTGTACAGGCTAGTCAGCTCGCTGGAGTTGAGGGCACGCAGACCGCCAGGCTTCATATCGCCCAGCTGGACTGTATGCAGCTTGGTGCGCACCAGGCGCTGCACGGGGAATCCCGCCTCCTTCAACATGCGGCGCACGATATGCTTGCGGCCCTCATGCAGCTCAAGACGCACTAAGGAATAGCCCTGGTTGGTATCAACTACCTGTGCAAAATCGGCCTTTGCCACTCCGTCTTCCAGCTCGATGCCTTCCTTGAGCTGTCGCACGAGCTTCCTATCGGCCTCGCCCAATACGGTGGCAAGGTAGGTCTTGGTCACCTCGTACTTGGGGTGCATCAAGCGGTTGGCTAACTCGCCATCATTAGTGAGGATGAGCAGGCCTTCCGTATCGGCGTCGAGGCGGCCGACGTGAAACAGTCGCTGGCCAGCTGCGACCTTTTCTGAAACCACGTCACCCACGCACGGGCGCCCTAGGTCATCAGACATGGTGGACTGCATGCCGCGCGGCTTATTGAGCACAAAATATTCGTGCTTTTCATTGACATTGACGCGCACACCATCTACTCGGATGACATCAACGGAGGGATTTACCTTGACGCCTTGTTTGGCGATGATCTTGCCGTTGACCTCAACTCGGCCGGCATCGATGAGGATTTCTGCGTGGCGGCGGGAAGCGACGCCCGCCTTGGCGAGCACCTTTTGGAGGCGCTCTCCCTTGGGCTTGTCTTCATCGACCAGCCAATCGGCGCCCAATTCGCGGGCTACGGATTCTGCGGTAGCCTTCTGCTTTTTCTTTGATACATGCTGGTGGCGGGCCGGCTTGGCATTGGAGACAATGATGTCACTGTCTCGCTGCTTCTTATCCGGTGTGCCGTCACGGCGAGCGGGAGGAGTCACGTACGTGTCCTTTTCTCTCGAAGATATGAAATTACCTGGGCAATCCTACCCCACGCTAGTACTCTTCGTCGATCGCCTCTACATCAGGCAACAGCGGCGCCAAGTCTGGCAGGCGCTCCAAAGAATCGATCCCCAACAGCTCGAGGAACAATTCTGTCGTCTCGTACCGGTGAGCGGAGCCCTCAAACTCATCCTGCGGCAACTCTCGGACCAATCCACGCAGGTTAAGGGTTCGCATAACACCGTCAACGTTGACGCCGCGAACCGCCGCCACCTGCTGGCGAGTAACGGGCTGGCGATAGGCCACTACCGCCAAAGTCTCCAGGGCAGCGCGGGAGAGTTTGGTTTGGGCGCCATCCAAGAGAAATTCTTCGACTGCCCCGGCATTGTCGGTGCGCGTATAAAAGCGCCACCCTTCCTGGGTCTCGCGCAGGTCAATACCAGAACCGCGACTATCCAACTCCCGCTGAATAGAACGCAGGCAATCACTGACGACGCCCCTTTCCGCCCCCAGCGCACGCGCCAATGACTCCACAGAGGCTGGGGAGTCGAGCACGAGCAATATGGACTCAAGACGGGAACGCAGCTGCGAGATGAGGGGAAGATCCATAGCGCCCGAGTTTACTGGAGAAGAGAAAATCGCTGAAAATTATCCAAATCACTTTCGGTGCCGCTTGTGATGCGTGTAACATATTGTCATGGAAACTATCACTCGCACCGACAGACTCATCCTCATCCCGCTGTCCGCCGCCAATACCGAAGAGACCCACAAGGTCTACAGCGACGGACGCATCTGGAGCCACCGCCCCAACGGGCGCTTTGCCGATATCCGCACCACCCGCGCACTCGCACAAGCATCCTCTCAGTCGTGGGACGCCCACCACTTCGGGCCTTGGGCCGCCTATTTGCGCCATAACCCTTCGGAATTCGTCGGTGTCGGTGGTGCCATCTTCGTCGAAGAGGCAAACTTCTGGGACATCAAATACCGCCTACGCCCCGCCCATTGGGGTTCAGGCTTTGCCACAGAGATCACCTCGGCGGCGTTAAAGAGTATCCGCCAAGTTGATCCCGAGTCCCCCATCACGGCCCGCGTTACGACAAACCACCCGGCAGCCATCCGGGTCATCGAAAAGCAAGGGCTCCAACAGGTATGGGAAGGGCGCCGCATAGGCACCGAAGACAACCCCGAGGAACCAGACGTACGCGTCTACTCCGACCGCGAGCTCTCCCCCGAGACGCTGAAATTCATCCAGCAGCGCCCTTAGTCCCAATTCGCTGCGGCAACTACCGCTGGGTCAACATCCAGGCCTGTCCACGATAGGTCCAGCTGACCCAGCGCTTCTTCTTGTTGTGCATCAACCGCCTTGGCCTTGTACAACTCCAACAGGGCCAAGAAACGCCCCACTACCTGCATAGAAACCGTACAGTCGCGGGTTAGTGCACCAAAGCTGGTCCATTGACCTGCGCCGAGTAGCTTGAGTGTTTCCAAAATCTTGCCGGCCTGCTCTGGCACCGATACTGCTACGGCGTGTACGTGACCGGTTGCCACTTCCTCCGGTGGCTTGGGGCGGAACACACCCGCCGCTAGCTCGGCAAAACTGGCCGGCGTATGGCCGAGCGAAACTGGAGGCAAAAGTTCCGCAAACTTCTCCTCGATGGAAACCGCACGCGGATAGCTGCGCTGCGCCTCGCGCTGCCACACGGCGAATTGGTCCGCGGCTTGCTTATAAGCCTTGTACTGCAACAGACGGGCAAAAAGGAGATCGCGCGACTCCAGCAGTTCCAAGTCTTCAATATCGTCGACATCACCGCGTGGAAGAAGCCGCGCTGCCTTCAAATCCAAAAGCGTGGCTGCCACCAATAAAAAATCAGTGGTCTCATCCAGATCAGCAGATGCGCCCAACTGGCGTGTATACGCCACAAATTCGTCCGTTACTTCTGACAGCGCAACCTCCGTCACGTCCATCTTCTTGGACTGAATAAGCTGCAATAGCAGGTCAAAAGGGCCTTCAAAATTTCGCAGTGCAATGCGAAAGCCCGTAATCTCCGGCTGGGTCACGATACCTTAAACGGTCGAGCGCTCGATGACCTCTTTGGCCAGGTTCCGGTACTGCTGTGTGGCCGGGGAGCTGGGCGCCCAGGTAGTAATCGGCTCTCCGGCTACCGAAGTCTCTGGGAATCGAACGGTCCGGGTAATGACTGTGTCAAAGACCTTATCGCCAAAGTAATCCACCACTCGGGACATCACTTCCCGGGCGTGCTTGGTCCGGCGATCAAACATGGTCACTAGGATTCCCATGACCTCAAGATCAAAGTTAATGCGATCAGAAACCTTCTCCACGGTATCGGTCAACAGCGCCAAACCGCGCAGGGAGAAGAACTCGCACTCCATAGGGATGATCACACCCTGTGAGCAAGCAAGGGCGTTGACGGTAAGCAAGCCCAAGGAGGGCTGGCAGTCAATAATGATGAAATCATAATCGCGGCGCACCGGACGCAAGGCGCGGGCAAGGGTGTGCTCGCGACCGACTTCATTGACCATCTGAATTTCCGCAGCAGAAAGGTCGATATTCGCCGGCACCAGATCCAAGCCCGGTACCCCGGTGTGCTGGATAGCGGAATGAATAGAAGTGTGACTATCGAGCATCACGTCATAGATGGTGTCCTCGATATCGTCATGCGTGAGCCCGAGACCCGCCGAAAGCGCACCCTGGGGGTCAAGGTCAACCAAGAGGACTTTACGGCCGTATTCCGCCAAGCAGGCACCCATATTGATGGTTGAGGTGGTTTTACCTACGCCACCCTTTTGGTTACACATCGAAATGATGGTGGCCGGCCCATGTTTTTCCAAGGGTGCGGGTTCCGGTAACTCACGGATAGGACGACCGGTCAGCCCCACCTCTACGTCAGAGGCAGAAAATAGACCCTCTTCGCTCACAGTCACACCTGCTTCCTTGACGCCAAGTTCCGGACCATGACACTTGGCTTAGGGTTGATTACAACGTTGTCATTAAAGCGTACCCGTTACAGGTTAAAAGTACCGAGACTTAGTCTATATCAAGTGTTTAGCATTGACTGGAACGGCGTTTGCGGATTGCCACCAGAGCTATGAGCGCGATGAGTACCGCCGCAGCTGCCCCTCCAATAATCCAGCCCAAATGTGAGCCGCCGTCTTCTTCTTTGGGTTCCTTTCGCTGGCGCTCATCGAGGTTTTGCGCGGCGGATTGATAGTTAGGGTCCTGTAGGGTGACGATGAGTGCGGCCCCAGAACCGTCATTGCGAAGCAACTACATGATAAAGGGATTATCAGGCGCCTCGCCCTCCGGATAAGTCAAGGTGAGGGTTCGAGAAGAGGCGTCCACGTCACGCTTTACGCCTTGGATGATATTGCCCTCGCCATCGAGGTAACGCAGCGTGACGTCGTTTTCTTGCGTGTCCTTGAACTGCTGGTAGAGGTCAAAGGCCTGCTTGAAGCCCATCTTCGCGGTAATAGTATTGCCTTCGATTTTGGATTCAAGGTTGACGTATTCCGCGCCTTCAAGGTTGGCATCCCCAGCAGGCTTGCGCTCCGGCTTTTCACCTGTAACAACCGGCAAGTTGCTATTTTCTTTCGACGGCGCGGGCTTGCCATCTCCGCCCTCGGCACCTTTTCCTGCTGGAGCATTATCACCTCCAGTCGGCTTATCAGAGCCCGAATCCGGCGCTGGAGCTGGGGCCGGTCCGCCTTCCGCGCCATCAATTTCTTCCTGAATGTCCTCCTGCGCAACCGACCCATCGGCTACCAGCGTCAGGGTCGCATTCATGCCTTGGGCGGAGACAGGAACCGAGACTTGGCCGCCTTCTGCTGGGGCGGTGATGGTAGCGGAGGTACCAGAGGCAGACACGCTCCACCCATCGCCGGAGTAGCTGGCTTCGGCCGGCACGGGCAAGCTTACAGTCGTGGTCTGGCCGGCAGGAACCGAAATGGGAGCGGCAATAGCAGCCTCTACTTCCGGCGGCAGCTGGGCGTGTGCCACCGCTGGGAAAACAAGGCGGTAGATAGCACCGCACCAGCTACACGAGTTGAAAACATATAGGTCCTTTCTTAGGCACGGGGATGCGCAGTGCGCCACACCTCGCGCAAGGAATCGGCAGTGACGTGAGTATATATTTGCGTTGTCGTCACCGAAGAATGTCCCAGCAATTCTTGCACGGTGCGCACATCTGCGCCGCCTTCAAGCAGGTGCGTCGCAAAAGAATGCCGCAACGTGTGCGGAGAAATGGACTTTCCCAATTGCGCCCGCTGCGCTGCCGTCTTCAACACAGTCCATGCACTTTGACGCGATAGAGCCCCACCGCGGGTATTGAGAAACAGCGCGGGCGTCTTCCCTTTGCTCAGCGCTGGACGAGCCCGCACCAAGTAGGCATCGAGAGCCTGGCGGGCATGCGAGCCCACCGGCACAATCCGCTCTTTATCTCCCTTGCCCCGCAGGCGTATTACCTCTTGCGCGGCGGACACGTCATCAACGTTCAGGGAAATAATTTCCGAGATTCGCGCGCCGGTGCCATAGAGCATCTCCAGCAGGGCACGGTCGCGCACATCTACCGGGGTCTCAGTAGTAGTCGCTTCAATGAGGGCGGTGACCTCGCCTACCGATAATGTCTCAGGCAAATGCTGCCCGGTTGACGGAGGAGTTACCTCAACCGCGACATCGACGTCCACTATGCCCTCTGACACGGCAAATTTATGCAGTCCGCGAGCAACGATGAGCGCTCGGTTGGCTGAGGAGACAGCCATGTGTGCGCGCAGGTCTTTAAGATAAGCTTCTACCATCGGTCGCGTCACCGACCGCAGATCCTCTACCCCGTTATCCCCCAGCCAGGCAAGGTAGCGGCGGACATCGCGGCGATAGTTGCTCAAGGTATTGGCGGAAACGCCGCGCTCGACTGCTAGATGATTAAGCCAGGTCTGCGCAATGCTTTCGAGCGCACTCACAGCTGTTTTAGGTCCGCGCCCGTGCGGCGGGAGCTCATTGAGGTCGGTCGAAGGTCGAACGGCTCTTCCACACTGCGGGTTCCCTTGCCGCCGCGCAGCACCGCGTAGGCCGCCAAGATGCCGCTACAGGCGATGGAATTGACGATGTCACCGCGCAGTACCTTGTCAACTGCCTCATCGAGTCCCACCCAGGCGATTTCCATATCGGCTTCTTCGTCGCCGGTAGCCTCCATCCGGGGGACGTCGGAAAGCTCCGAGGCAAGGAATACGCGAACCGCCTCCTCGCAGAAACCCGGCGAAGTCACAAGGTCCGTCAACACGGACCACGTCTGCGCGCTTAGGCCGGCCTCCTCCTGCAATTCACGCTGGGCGCCGGTCAGCTCATCCTCACCGCGAACGTCGAGCAATCCCGCCGGCAGTTCCCACAGGCGCTTTCCCACGCTATGGCGGTACTGATACACCATCGCAATACGCTCGTCTGAGTCTACTGCCACAACGGCCACAGCACCTAGGTGCTCGACTACTTCCCGGGAGGCGGAAACGCCACCGGGCATGACTATCTCGTCGCGGCGCAGGGCAATAATGGGGGCTTCAACAAGAAGTTGCGAATCAAGCACCTTGAAATCATGCGCCATGGGCTATTCCTCTCCCGGCAAGGCGGAGTCAGCAGTTTCGGTGGCGCCATAGTGCCCCTGGCCACCATCAAGTTGTTCCTGGGTGGCCAGAATGACCGCGATGCGCTCCACTGCCCGTTCGGTGCCATCGACCGTAGACAGCTCCGCGTCCTGATCACGCACCTGGGCTAGCGCCTTATCATCCTGAGTCTGCTTGGTGCGCCCGCTCAACACCACGGACCCATTGACATCATCCAAACCGGTGGCAAATTCTGCCAGCGCGGTGGACGGATAGCCTCGCAGGCCACTTCCAGATACCACGACGATGGCCTGCGCAGGCACGATGGTGCCGTCCTCGTAGTCAATAAAGCCCTCGTCGCGCAGCTTATGAAGCACGTCTGCACGCTCGTCTACCGAGGCCAAAGGCTTCGTGCTCTCAGGATCCATAGACAGCGCAGTACCCAGGACCTCACCACTGAAGGCTCCTGCAGAATCCAAGTCTTTGATATCTGCCTTCTTGGGCGCGATATCTTTCAAGATGGGAAGCAGCTTGTCCTTAGTTTCGGGGCGCAAGAAGTCCTTGGTCAGCTTAATCTCGCCGGCCTCCGTGGCATCGGAAGACTCCAAGAGCTTCCGAATCGCGTCCACGTCTCCGCCATTGGCGTCATCGGTGGTCACGATGAGCACTGGGCGCTGCGACAATGTCCCGTCAACCATTTCCGCGCCAGAATCGGCCACGAGCTTGTCGCTGGCCTCATTCTGGGTCTGCAGAATCTTATTGTCTTGGACCACCTTGCGGTGCTCCTCGCGTATCGGATCGTCGTCCGCCATGCTGGTGGTCAAGTTCGGCGCAATCACTAGAGCGCCTAAGGCTACGCCTACCGCGGCGCCGAAACCCAAGCCAGCTACGAGCTCAGTCTTTGCCATGCCTTATGCGCCCCCAAAGAGGCTAGACCAGGTTTCGCTAAGGTTGCTGGCAAAGTCCTGGCTGCCGCCGAAACCGACGATGAGGATGACTGCCGCAATGGCAACCAGGATTCCCAGTACTGCCCACAACCAGCCGAGGTTGGAGGACGGCGCACTGTAGAGATTGATCACTGCATCGGCGTCTACCACCTTCGTACCGGCCTTGAGGCGAGACAGCACGGCCGAGGGGTTGGTGCGGTCAGCAAAGATATCATCGAGGTCTACCCCACCGCCGGCCTGCACGATGAGATCCGCGCCGTGGTAATCAGCAAAGAGCAGGCCTAGGTCGGTACCTGAGTGTGTTGCTGCGGGGAAAGTCATCGCGCCGATGCCGAGGTCCTGGATGCGGTCGAGGCCTTCTACCTCCCCTTCCGGGTTCGCAGGAACGATTACGCGGGCGCCGCAACGCAAAGCTTCATCGCTCACGCCATTGGGATCCCCGATAATGAAATCTGGCTTATACCCTTGGGCCAGCAAGGAATCTGCCGCCGTTCCCACTGCGATCAGCAGCGGCTCATACTCGCGAATAAAGTTGCGCAGCTGCTTGAGCTGTTCGCGGTGCCTATCGGTAGGCGAAAAGAGGACAACCTTCCGGCCGACGATTTCGGAACCGGAAGCGGGGACGCCGAGGCCGTCGATAAGCAGCGGGCCTTCCGAGTTAATGAAATCAATGGAATTGCCAAAGAAGGATTCCATATGGTCAATCAGCGCGCCCTGTGCTGCGGTGAAGTTTTTTTCTGCTCGCTCGCGGGTTACCACGCGGCCGGTGCCGAGCGCTTTGTCGCCGCTAAAGACGGTGCCGTCTTCCCCGATGCGCGCCTTTTTGCCCTCTTTGAACTCGGAAACAAAGGACTGTCCCACGCCTTCGAGGAGGGTAATGTCGGCGTCAAGCAACATGTGCGGGCCATAATTAGGGACTGTGCCGGTAGAAAATTCTGCCACGTTAATGACGGCGGAGGGCTTAAGGTCTACGAGAGTTTGAGCCTCGTGGCGAGAGATATTGGCCGCATCAATTACGGCGACATCGCCTTCACTAAACTTTTTCATCCCCTTAGCGCCTGGAGTGCAATCGCGCAGTGCACCAGGCTGCTCGGGGTTACGGGAAAACAGAGCCATGAGCCCTATTGTGGCGTGATTATGGTTTCGAGTGGGCGAGGCGCGCGGAAGCTTCTTCCTGCGCGCGGTCAAAAAGCTCCCGTGCGTGCGCGCGCCCGGTCTCGGTATCGTCCAACCCCGCCAGCATGCGGGCCAATTCCTCTACGCGCTCCTCCTGTGAAAGCTCGGCCACGCCAGAGGTAAATTTCTCCTTCGATACATGCAGGTGCGCATCCGCGTACGCTGCGACCTGTGGCAGGTGCGTTACCACAATCACTTGGTTATGCACCGCCAAGCGCGCCAGGCGGCGGCCGATCTCTACCGCTGCGCGCCCGCCCACGCCGGCATCGACCTCATCGAAGACTAAGGTGGCGCCGTCCTCGTTTGCCAGCACGACCTCCAAGGCCAGCATGACACGGGAGAGTTCGCCGCCCGAGGCAGCAGAGGCAATCGGCTTACCATTCAACTGCAGCTCAGCCGCGTCCGCGCCGGACTTAGAATATTTCGCTTGCGTAAGCTCGACCGTCAGAGTCGAGTTGGGCATGGCCAAGCCGTGGAGCTCCTGCGTCACCTGCTGGCCTAGGGCCTTCGCCGCTTTCCGACGCCCCCTTGTCAGTTCCCCTGCCCGCTCAATCATCACCGATTCAGCGTCTTTGACCTGCTTTTTCAGCTCCTCTAGGGCTTCTGTAGAGGTATCCATGGACTCGAGCTTTGCCGCAGCCTCATTGCGCCAAGCTACGACTCCATCAATATCCCCCGCGTACTTCCTGGTCAACGTGCGCAGTTCCTGCTGCCGCTGGAGGGACTTTTCCAACAGGTGTGGATCCGCCGGCAGCCCGGCTAGATACCCACCGAGCTCGCCGGAGATATCGCCCAGTTGCGACGAGATCTCGCCGAGCCGTTCGCCCAAGGCCGCCAGTTCCTTATCGGTGGATCCCGCCAAGGCAGAAACCGCCCGGCCTAGCAGTGCCGAGGCGGCCTCTTCCAGTTCCTCAGTACCGTCGATGGAAGCCAACGCGATTTCCGCGGACTCGCGCAGCCCATCGACGTCTTGCAGCTTACGAACCAGCTGCACCAGTTCCTCGTCCTCGCCGGGTTCTGGGGCGATGCCATCGATCTCATCGACGGCGAATTGCAGGCGGTCAACCTCCTGCGCCAACTCGCGGCGCTGCTCCGTACGCCGTTTATAGTCCTTGGCGAGGCTGCGCCACTCTTTGAAGGCCTCGGTATAGCGCTCCCGCACACGGGCCAATTTCGGATCCGCACGGTCTACCGCACCCAGTTGTTCTTCGGGCGCGAGCAAACGCAGCTGATCATTTTGCCCGTGGACCGTGATAAGCTCGCGCGCGAACTCACCCAGGGTTGCAGCCGGTACTGCGCGGCCGCCTAAATAGGCCCGCGATCTTCCCGCGGCGGAGACTGTGCGCGAAACGATATATTCTCCGTTTTCGTCGGGCTCTCCGCCTACCGAATCCACCAACTCACGGATCGAGTCCTTTGCGGAAGAAAAATGCCCCTCCACTGCGGCCTTTTTCGCGCCATCGCGCACCCGGGAGGCGTCCGCGCGACCACCGGCTAAGAGCCTTAAACCAGTAACCACCATGGTCTTACCCGCACCGGTTTCACCGGTAAGCACGGTAAGGCCCGCGGATAGTTCCGCAGAGCTCTGGCTAATAACACCCAGATCATTGATGGAAATATCGACGAGCACTACTTCTCCTTCGGCCCGCGCCACCCTTCTACGGGCAGACGCAGCTTCGAGACTAGACGGTCAGTAAAAGGTTGGTCATCCAAGCGTACCCACCGCACCGGACGCGCGCCTCGCACGACCTCCACACGAGCTCCTGGGGGCATTGCGAGCTCACGAAAACCGTCCAAAATCACGGTCGCCGGCGTCGTACGCATAGTTGATTCGACGGCTACTAAAGAATTGGGAGATACAACCAATGGCTTGGTAAACAGCGCATGCGCGTTATTCGGTACTACCAAAATTGCATCCAGAGAGGGCCACAACACCGGACCGCCTGCGGAAAACGCATAGGCGGTGGATCCGGTGGGAGTGGAGATCAGCACCCCATCGCAGCCAAAGGACGACACCGGCCGGCGGTCAACTTCCAAGATTGCATCTAGCACGCCGGAGCGATTTTGGTTTTCTACCGAAGCCTCGTTCAAAGCCCAGCTGCGGTTAAGAAGGGTCCCTTCCTCATCAAAGATAGTGACATCGATGGTGAGTCGATCCTCAATGCGGTACCTCTTATCTATGACCCGCACTAGGGCCTGATCTAGGGATTCGACCTCCCACTCGGCCAGAAAGCCCACGTGGCCTAGATTAATGCCCAGCACCGGAATATCTACGGCACGCGCCATGTCGGCGGCACGGAGGAAGGTTCCATCGCCGCCTAAAACCAACACCAATTCGCACCCTGCGGCCGCATCTTCAGTGTGAGGCACATGCTTTAATCCTGGCAGTACCTTCTCGTCCGCGCACACTCGAACGGTAATTCCCGCACCTTGCAGAAGTTCTGCCGCACGCGACGTAGCCTCCAGGTTCTGCTGACGGTTGGCATGAGGCACCAACAGGATCTCACGTGTCATTGCGGGCCTTCCTCGACTGCGCGGTCAATCATTTCTTCCACTCTAGCCAGATCTGTTGGCAGACCGTCCTTTTTCAGCCACAGGAAGTACTCCACATTGCCGCTTGGCCCAGGCAGCGGGGATGCAACAGCCCCATGCATGCTAAGCCCCAGGGACAACGCAAATTCAGCGACTTCCCTAGTAACTTCTTTACGCAACTCCGGCGAACGAACCACTCCACCGCTTCCGAGGCGCTCTTTGCCCACTTCAAATTGCGGCTTCACCATAGGCAACAACCAAGCGCCGTCCTTCAGACAATCCACAATGGCCGGCAAAACCAAGCGGAGGGAAATGAAGGACAAGTCGCCTACCATGCCGTCGCAGGGGCCGTCGGTAAGCTCCAGCGTTAAATTCCGGATATTCGTACGGTCTAAAACGGTTACGCGATCATCGTTTTGCAGGCGCCATAGCAGCTGCCCGTAGCCGACGTCGACAGACAGCACTTCCTGCGCTCCGTGTTCAAGGCACACGTCCGTAAAGCCACCGGTAGAAGCGCCGGCATCGAGGATGCGGCCGTTCATGTCGACGTCGAACGCCGCCAAGGCGCCCAAAAGCTTGTGAGCGCCACGTGAAGCCCACTTGTCTTCTTCGGCTTCCTCTACCTTGATGGAAACCTCGGGCTCTACAATCGACGCCGGCTTGTGCGCCTTGAAGCCACCAACCGTGACACGGCCAGACTTAATCATCTCACGTGCCTGCTCACGTGACCGCGCAATCTTTCGGCGCACCAGCTCCGCATCTAACCTACGACGTTGAGGGGGCATTAATTCTCCTGCAATGCATCGCGCAACACATTGTGAGCGCGATCAAGCTGATCTACTTCAGCGGCCAAATCCGCTGCGTCTTCTCCAAGGATCTCTGCTACTTCCGCATCGATCTCTGCCGGCTTCTTGACGGCTCGAAAGTCGTGTGGCTTTACCGCCATTGCGCAACAACCTTTTCCGCACGTTCGCTACGCGGCTGAATATAGCGCGGCGGTGATGGCATGGCCCATGCGACTTCCAACACGGTGCGCAATGCCTGAACGGAGGTAGACTTTTCGTCGCCGCCCTCAAGCAGAAGGTCATGGCCATCGCACCGTGCCGTAAATCCCCCCTGTGCTCCGGGACGAGCAACGGAGACAGGAAGGGCCAGCTCGTGCATCCCTGCGCCAATAAAGTTGGGGCGTGCCTCCACAGGTGCCTCAATCAGCTCCAACTCACCAGAAACGCCGGTGAGCACATGGAAGGTATCCATTGCAGCAGAGTTACCACCTGCAATATCAGTATCCAGACGGTCGCCCACAGCAAGTGGCTTCTTCGCGCCGATTTGCTTTGCCGCAAAAGTGAACATGGCCGGCTCGGGCTTGCCAGCAGATACCGGCTCTACCCCGGTGGCTGACTGGATGGCGGCAACCAGAGAACCATTTCCCACAGCAAGACCTCTCTCAATTGGCAGAGAGGTATCGAGATTCGAAGCAAAGAACTTGGCTCCCTGGCGGATGGCCAAGGCACCTTCAGTCAAGTGCTCCCAGCCAACCGAGCGGTCAAAGCCTTGCACTACGGCAGCAGGCTTGTCATCGGCGCTGGAAACTACCTTGAAGCCCATGTCGCGGGCCAAGTCACGGAGGGAATCGGCACCGATGATAAGCAGCTTCGCCCCAGCTGGGACCTCTTCCGCCGCTAGTTGGAGAACCGCTTGCGCAGAGGTAACGATCTGTTCCTTACCCGCGGTGAGACCGATGTCCGCCAGCATCTTCGTTACTGCCTGTGGGCTGCGCGAAGCATTGTTGGTCACATACACTGCCGGCACTCCGCAGGTGTTGATGACGTCCACCACGTTAGAAAGCGGGCGACCGCCTTCCCACACGGTGCCATCGAGATCGAGAAGAAGAGCATCGTGCTTGCTTAGAACCGTCACTACTTGCACTCCTCAAGGCGCTCGGCAGCATCGGTCCAGTCGCCTTCATCAATAGAAACTGCGTGCTCAAACCAATCCCGAGCCTCTTCCTTCCGGTCTGCTTCTAGCAGAGCATTACCGTAGGCATAAGCGAGACGGCACGCGCTTACCCCGCGGGCATCGCGGTCAGGATGTGCGCGCTGAATGGTGACAACCGCGGACTCAGCTTGCCCCATGTCTAGGCGGGCGCCGGCCAAAACAATGGCCAGCTCAATCTTGGACTCTTCATCAAGTTCCGATGCTTCCTCCGAGCGGCCTAGTTCGAGCGCCTTTTCCGGGCGGCCCAAGCCGCGCTCGCAATCAGCCATTACTGCGAGCATTCCGGGGCCACCGGAAATGCGGCGCGCGGCACGCAGCTCAGCCAAAGCTTCTTTCCACTCGCCGGCGCGATACGCAGCGATTCCGTTGACTTCACGGGCAATTGCGACGCGGCCAGCGCGATCTTTAGCGGCACGCGCATGCCGCAATGCGAGCTTAGGATCATCCTCCATCCAGGTCGCAGCCATGATCATATGCTTAGCGACGGCCTCGGAGTTCTCCTTCGACAGCGACTTCAGGTCCTGCAGCACCATCGGGTCTAGGTCATTGACATCTACCTCCGCCGGGATGTCTGGGTCACTCATGCGACGGTTAATGCGTTCCTCACGGTAACCGGAGCGCTGCGGCGAAAAAGACTTCTTCTTCCGGGAATCGCCCTTAAAATCACGGCCTTTTTTATTGCGTGGCTTGCGGTCACGTCCGCCTCGCCCATTGTGATGGCGCTCCGACATTCAGCCCTACCCTTTCTTGGTTGGAACTAGCACAGAAATACCCGCCCTATTCTACAACCCACAAACAAAAAGCCGGAATTTAGATCCTGACGGGCTGCCGCAGCGTTACCCAAACATTACTCATCACACCAACCCAGACGCTCACCGTGACGAAACGGCTGCTACCACTAGGAACAAGTAGCGCGCCTTGAACGCCGTAGACAACGAATAGCAGGCCCCACAGCGCTTGACGACGCCATGACTTCCTCAACGCAGCCCAATAGAGAAGCACCACCGCAAACGCAACAAAACCACGCCTGTCGCAACGTCCCACCAGCCCTCACTGGCACCCTCACACCAAATAGACAAGAGCACAGAGCCCGGCAGCGCAGCGCCGGTACCGAATAAGACCCTAGTTCCAGAAACATCTAGCGATCTATCAGAAAAGTAGTCAGACGCCGCTAAATCTCCCTAAGCCGCTGCGAGAAATAATCACGGGCATCTTCTTGATTCTGAGCGAATTCCCTGAGCACACCTGGCCAAGTCGGATACGTATCAATAAGGTTCTCTGCAATATTCAGTAATCGGGAGAATGCAATCTCACCCCATCTAACGCCTATGCCTACCCGTTCAGAGTATGCGGTACTGCTCAATGGGCCTAGTGCCCACTGGCTACCAGAAGCAGCATTTATCCATGTACCGCTGATAGCCAGTGTTCGGGAAACCTTGTCTTCGTAGCTGTGCTTGGAGTTTAAGACACCTAGCACCGCCTCGAATGGAAACTCTTTGGCACCCTGAGTGACCTGTTCCGCCTGCTCCGGTGACAGCTCCGCGAACGTCGCAGGAATCGCAAACGCGCGAAACTCTTTGAAGTGCCCCGGGTTTTGTTCCTAGGCATTTGCCTTGATTTCTATTATTGCTTGCGGCGGGTGCTGGTCCCAAAATTCGGTTTCCACTTCGACCGGGGTTCGGTATCCCAAGCTTTGGTGAAGCCTCGTCTCGTTCCACCATGACACCCACTCAAACGTCGCGATTTCCACCTCGACAACCTCATCCCACCTGCGAGTATGGATCAGCTCGTTTTTGTAGGAACCATTAACGTTTTCCGCCAGAGCATTGTCATAGGAATCCCCGACAGTTCCGGTGGAAGCGGCAATCCCGTGCTGGGCAAGACGCT
>NZ_JASPHV020000013.1:0-75932 GCF_030229435.2 Corynebacterium sp. MSK122
GTCTTCTTTGCAGGAGTAGATGCCTCAGCGGCGTTTTCGCCCTCGCCGAGTGCCTGGTCTGAAGATTCAGTGGCTGCCACGTACGCCCTTTCGACTAACTTCTTGATTGAAACAGCTCTGTGCGCCCTAGTCGGGCGCTCGTGCATCAGTGTGATGTTAGCGCGTTGTGGCCTTATGCAGGCCAGACACGCCCTAGAGCTATTTAACTTAGGATCGACCGCCCAGTATAGAGGATCTTTCCAATCTGCCGGTGGATAGGGTCACCTGCAGTGCGCAAATATTAGGGTTTCAAACCGTCTACCGCCGCCATTGCAGCTCCGACAATTCCTGCGCGATTGCGCAGTTGTGCAGGCATGACGGGGGTTTCAATATCAAGGTGTGGGCCCCACTTTTCAAACTTGCGGGAAATTCCACCCCCGATGAGGAAGGCCTGCGGGTTAAAGAGCTTTTCATATTCCGCGAGGACCTTGTTGAGTCGTTTAGTCCACTGCTTGTACTTGAGATCCTCGCGGTCCTTTACGGCCGAGGACGCAATCTTCTCAGCCTCGTCATCGCCCACCGTGAGGTGCCCCAGTTCGGTATTAGGGAACAACTGGCCGTCTAGGAAGAATGCCGAACCGATACCGGTGCCTAGGGTTAGGAAAATTACGGAGCCCTGCTTGGCGATGTCCTCTCCGTAGGCGACCTCGGCTAGTCCCGCCGCGTCGGCGTCGTTAAGCACGGCAAAATCTGCATCGAGGTAGTCCGCAAAGAGTTCTGTGGCGTTGACCCCAATCCAGTCCTTGGAAATATTTGCCGCAGTCTCGACTTCTTGGTTGCGAACCACGGAAGGCAGGGTGATGCCAACGGGGCCGTCCCACTGTTTTTCCTGCACGATGTGGGCTACGACCTTGGCAACATCGTGCGGCGTAGATGGCTGTGGGGTGGCGATCTTCATGCGTTCACCCACGAATTCGCCGGTGGCAAGGTCCACCTCAGCGCCTTTAATGCCGGAGCCGCCGATATCGATGCCGAAGGAATGGCCAGAAAGAGTAGTCATGCCCGATAGTCTAGAAGAAGGCACAATAGTTGGCATGACTGAGCAGATCGATTTTCTCCACTTGCGGGATTTTGCCGTTTCTACCGCCACGCGGGCTGCGGAATTAATTACTGCGCGGCGCGCAGAACTCGTAGCAGGCGACGGCATCGCGGCGCATACTCACACCAAGTCCAGTGACGTAGATCCAGTAACGGAGGTCGATACCGCGACAGAGGAGTTCATTGCCACCACCATCCGCACCCAACGCCCCGGGGACGGAATCTTTGGCGAAGAAGGCGCCAATGTGGAATCGACGAGTGGTGTTACCTGGATTGTCGATCCGATTGACGGCACCGTGAATTTCCTCTACGGGGTGCCGGACTACGCCGTATCCATTGGTGCAGAATACCAAGGGCACCTCGTAGCTGGCGCGGTGGTCAACGTGGCGCGCGGGCGCACCTATGCTGCCGCAGCCGGCCGAGGTGCCACGGTCACCGGCCCAGACGGAATTGAGCACGCACTGCGGTGTGGCCAGACACAAGATCCTGCGTTGGCCTTGGTAGCCACCGGATTTGGTTACGAAGCTGACCGGCGAGCAGCCCAAGCCGAGCTCCTTACCAAGCTCCTTCCTAATGTGCGTGATATTCGCCGCATCGGCGCTGCTGCGCTCGACCTATGCAGGGTGGCAGAGGGAACCGTTGACGCCTACTTTGAGCACGGCATCAATGCGTGGGACTTCGCTGCGGGGGCAATCATTGCTCGCGAGGCAGGTGCGGTGGTGCGCCATCCAGGCTTTGATAAAGGCTCCGCTGACGGTGAACTTACCTGGGCCGCGGGGGCAGATTTGGCCCCCGCATTCGAAAAGCTTTTAGCAGCGCACAGGGCCACGGACGCGCTGCGGGGGTAATAGTTTCCCACGCCGGCGAGCGGTGAGATGACATCGAGCCATTTGTGCTTTACTATGCGCGATCGATAAATACCCATTCCTTAAAGCAACTTGACCATTAGGGGCGTGCATTATGGCCACCGATTATGACGCACCGCGCCGGCGCGCGGAAGATGAACTCGAAACTGACTCCCTAGAAGGACTCAAAGCCGCTGAGGGCGATAACAACGGCATGGACGATGACGGAGAAATCGTCGAAGCCTTCCAGCCGCCATCAGTAGACCTCACGGGCGAGGAGCTTAATGTTGAGGTAGTTCCACGTCAGGAAAATGAGTTTACCTGCGGTTCGTGTTTCCTAGTGCAGTCAAATAAGCGTTACTCTCACGAAGAGGACGGCCAACCAATCTGCAAGGATTGCGCCTAAAGGAATACTCAGCAGAAACGAAACCCCGCACTCGGCAACTTTAAACCTGCCGGGTGCGGGGTTTGTTGTAGCAGCCACCACATTTTCTGTGGTGTGCGAAGTCAATAAAGATTAGTGCTGTTCCGGAACGAAAGCGTGGAGCAAAGCCTCCGGATCCTTCGAGGCGATGAGCCAATAAGGAGTATCATCTTCTGGATCATCGAGCACCATCATGGCGTGCTCATCCACCCAAGCGTGGGAAACCAAAAATGCTGCGGGATCGAACTGCGGACCCAGCGCATTGCGCCGCGCAGATTTAGGAACGGTGATAGACCGCGACACGACGTCGTTAGGCAATTGGGCATCTTTGACTGTGAGCCAACGCGTTCCATCCGGGTCACGCTCTACCTTGATAACTGTATTGGACCAGGTAATAAGTACCCACACGGCGATAGCGCCAAGGAGGATCGCGGGAATAATGGTCCACCACATGGAGCGGTTAAGGCCAGCGGTAGCGGAAGTAAGCCCCACGATGGCGGCTGCAAAAAGCCAAAAGTACCAAGGGACCCATTGGCGTTCGCGGTAGAGCACCTGAGGGGCCACCGTGCCCTGTGCCGAAGCGGCGCTTGACGGTGCCGGAGTTGCGGAAGTAGCGGATGTATCAGACACGTCTAGTCAGTCTAGTCCACACGCGCCGCAGAATGAACCTTCCAAGGCAGGTAGGATTGGCCAGGTGACTGACTCGATTCCGCATTCTCAACCAGAAAGCCCCTTTGGGGACGTTAAAGTCAAGCGCCTAGATAAGGAGCTTCCGTTGCCGCACCGCGCCCACCGTGGCGACGCCGGTGCGGACCTCTATGCAGCTGAAGCTCTTACCCTGCAACCCGGCGAGCGCGCCCTCGTCGGCACCGGGATTGCCATTGCGCTGCCACTAGGAACGGTCGGTTTAATTCACCCGCGCTCCGGACTAGCCGCCAAGCAAGGGCTTTCCGTTGTCAATACCCCGGGCACGGTGGATGCCGATTACCGCGGGGAGATCAAGGTCTGCCTCATCAACCACGACCGGCATACTCCTATTGAGATCGAACGCGGAATGCGCATCGCTCAGCTCGTGGTCCAGCGCGTAGAGCTGGTGGGGTTTGCTGAGGTTGCAGAATTGGATGACACCGTCCGCGGAGCCAGCGGCTATGGCTCTACCGGTGTGTAGTTCAAGCAGTAGAGACTTAACGAAACTTTTAGAAAGGACGTAGCACCCATGGGAATCTGGCCCTTTGGCAAGAAGAACGACGAAGAAAAGAAGGCTCAGGAAAAGCCTGCAGCACAAAGCGAAAAGTCGGCGGACCCCACGTCCGCGGATGCGGAGGCGCAGGAGACCTATGCTCCAGTAGGCGACACCGCAGCAGATACCGCGGCGGCTTCTGGCAATGAACCCCGCGAATTCGCCCATGATGCCATCAATGGCCAGACCGGCCCCTTTGATGGCGACTCCGTCGATATCGAGACCTTTGATTTCAGCGACTTTTCCATTGGCGTATTAGATCTGGGGTCCCTGCGCATCCCACTGCCAAAGGAATCCCAGGTACAAGTGGAAATGGGCGAACAAGGCCCACGAATGCTGCACATCGTGACCAAGGTAGGCCGAATTACTCCAGTAGCCTTTGCTGCCCCACGTAAGCCGGGCCAGTGGGCAGAATCCGTGGAGGACATCAAGGAGGGCATGAGCCGCGACGGACTTACCGTTACTACCGAGCCAGGCCCTTGGGGTGCTGAGGTCGTGGGCAAGAACGACAACGGTCAGGTCCGCGTTATCGGCGCAGATGGTCCGCGCTGGATGCTGCGCATGACCCTGGCCGCGCCGGCCGGTATGGAAGCAGACCTAGCAGACATAGCCCGCGAGGTTGCTGCCCGTACCTTCGTCTACCGCGGGGAAGACCCCATCCTGGCGGGAAATGCTTTGCCGGTCATCATGCCCGAGCAGCTCGTAGAGCAGGTCAAGCAGGCCATGGACCAGCGCCAGCAAAAACAGCAGGCAGCCGCTAATGCTCAACACCACCCAGAAAACGGCGTGGGCGGCCCCGACCCTGCGGCAGAAGCAGAGGCGGAGCAACACTTGCGCGATTTGGGCGGTACCCCACAACAGGGTGAGAATGGATCGTCCCCGCAGAATCCCGATGAGGGCTCTGCACCTAATTCCAAGAACTAGGCAAAGCAGTAAACCACGTGACACATTCTTCCTCGCCGCAACCTTCCCCGGACGCTAAGAACCTGGACTCTGAGGAGTCTGCTGCCGAACCCACCCTGCTGGAGCAAATGGGAGGCTTGTCAGGGCTCATCTCGGCGACCTTGCCGGTCATTGTGCTGATTCCTGTCAATAACTTTTTTGGGCTGGGGCCAGCCTTAGCGGCGGCGCTCGGCGTGGCCGTTGTTATTGCACTTTGGAGGGTAATCCGTAAAGAGACCCTGCAGCCAGCCATATCGGGTCTGCTGGGAGTGGCTCTTTGCGCAGCCATCGCCTGGTTTACCGGTGATGCAAAAGGGTATTTCTTGTACGGCATCTGGATGTCGTTGGCGCTGTGCATTGCCGCGGTACTATCAATCCTTTTTCGGTGGCCCGCTGTGGGTGTCATCTGGAAGGGGATCAATGGCGAGGAAATGCAGTGGCAAAAGGTTCCAGAGGCGCGCCGGGCTTATGCCATCGCTACTGGTGGGTGGGCGGTCATCTTCCTGGCCCGTTTTGTTGTTCAGCGCGCTATTTATGATGCGGATGCAACCACGGCCTTAGGGGTGACCCGAATCCTGATGGGGTGGCCGTTGACGCTTCTAGTTACGGCGTTGACCGTGTGGATGGTGCGCCGCGCGGATGCAGCCGTTGACGCAGCGGCGGGCACAGGTGAGCACACTAACGCAGAACGAGAACAAAAGTCTGAGGCAGAAAATGACTGAATCAACGATGAGCCGTGGCGATAGTTTTGAGGTCACCATTGACCGCATGGCGCACGGCGGGGAAGGAATTGGCCAGGCACCGGATGGGCGAGTGGTATTCGTCCCTCGCGCTTTTCCTGGCGACGTCGTAAAAGCTACGGCCGGCCGTGTAAAGAAGTCGTTCATTAAGGCAGAGCTGGAAAGCGTACTAAGCCCTGGGGCGTTGCGTGTTCCATCGTCATGTCCTGCGGCCGCGCAAGGAGCAGGCTGCTGTGATTTCGCCGAGCTGGATCCCGCAGCCGAAACCGGAATCAAGGCAGAGATCTTGTCGGAGCAGCTGCGCCGCACCGGTGTTGTCACCGGCGAGGAACTGAAAATTGAGCAGCACACCTTAGAGCCGGTTCGGGGATGGCGCACGCGGGTGAGGTGGGGCGTCGACAAGCAAGGGCGCGCCGGAACCCGTCAGCGTCGGTCCAATGAGCTTGTTACGGGCGCTGCGTGTACGCAGCTGGCTCCGGGATTGGCAGAGGAGCTCGTTGGAGAGGGCGCGCGCCGGTTTACCCCAGGTGCTGAGGTTATCGCCGTTTTCGATGGCGAGGGCAATCGCCACGTGGTAGAAACCCGCAAGGCCCCGCGCGAGCGCCGCGTGGAGACCATCCGTGAGGTGGTAGAAGGCAGCGGCAAGGTGCACGAGCATGTCGCCGGGCGGACATTTAGCTTTCCTGCTACCGCCTTCTGGCAGGCCCACAGCCACGCTCCGGCCGCGTATACCGATCTGATAGCGGAGTGGCTCGGGGGCCGCGAGTACCAAGAGCACACCGCCTGGGATCTCTACGGTGGCGTTGGCCTCTTCGTTCCAGTATTGGCCGACGCCGTGCAGGGCAAGGTTATCTCCGTGGATTACTCACCGGCGGCTACGGCCGGGGAACAGGCCGGCCTGGCGGACTGCGATGTGGAAGTAAAGTCCGCGAAGGTAGAGCACGTCGCCGCACAGCTTCCCAAGCCTGGCGCTGTAGTCCTTGATCCGCCGCGCACAGGAGCAGGGGAGGACGTGATTCGTTCCGTGGCGGCCGCTGCACCCCAGGCGGTCGTTCACGTGGGATGTGACCCCGCCACCTTCGCGCGCGACTTGGGATACTGGAACCAGCACGGATACGGAATAGAGAAGATGGCACTCATTAACGCGTTCCCCGGAACGCATCACTTTGAAACGATTGCTCTCATTACCCCTGCCTAAGGAGCCTTTATGGCTCCGAGGTGGGGTGTGGCACGTTGCCGCGCCGTTCTCGGAACATTGACCGATATAATATTCACCGCCCGCCGCGGGTACGGTAGAAAAGAAGAACTAAGCACAGAAGGAGTTGAAGGCCGCTCCATGACTATCTTGGATACCATTAGCTCGCCGCAGGACCTCAAGGCACTGTCTGCAGACAAGCTTGAGGAGCTGGCGGCAGAGATTCGGCAGCGCCTCATTGACAAGGTCTCCGTCACGGGCGGACATCTGGGGCCTAACTTGGGCGTGGTGGAACTGACTATTGCGTTGCACCGCGTATTTGATTCTCCGCGCGAGCCAATTATTTTTGACACTTCGCACCAGTCCTATGTGCATAAGATGTTGACGGGGCGCACGGATCAATTCGATACCTTGCGGCAAAAGGACGGCCTTTCGGGGTATACAGACCGCGGCGAATCCGAGCATGACTGGACCGAGTCCTCCCACGCTTCGGCGTCGCTGTCTACGGTCGATGGTTTGTCTAAGGCCTTCAAGATTCGCGGCGACGGTCACCGCAATGTCATCGGTGTTGTCGGCGATGGCGCCCTCACCGGCGGCATGTGCTGGGAGGCATTAAACAATATCTCTGAGGATAAGGGGCGCAATGCGGTCATCGTGGTCAATGACAACGGCCGTAGCTATTCGCCCACTATCGGTGGCATTTCCGAAAACCTAGGCCGCATCCGCTCCCAGCACGGTTATGACGAGCTCATGGAACAGGGTAAGCGCCGCCTGAAGCAAATGGGATGGGTGGGCGAGCGTGCCTTTGATGCCTTGCACGCCATGAAGGAAGGCGTCAAGTCCACCGTCTTGCCTACCGAGATGTTTCCGGAACTGGGGATGAAGTACATCGGCCCCATCAACGGGCACGATATCGATAGCTTGGTGCATGCCCTGACTTATGCCCGCGATTATGACGGGCCCATCATCGTGCACGTGGTTACCGAAAAGGGCCACGGTTTTGCCCCAGCCGTCAATGAGCCGAAGGACCAGATGCACTCCACCGGTGCTATCGATCCGGTCACCGGTGTGGCTAAGGGCACCAAGCAGCCTGGCTGGACGGCCGCCTTTTCAGAGGAGCTGCTAGCCGCTGCCGAAAAGCGCGATGACATCGTTGCCATTACCGCTGCTATGGCCGGACCAACTGGGCTCGCTCCCTTCCAAGAGCGCTTCCCAGAGCGGTTCTTTGATGTGGGAATTGCCGAGCAGCACGCAATGACCTCTGCCTCTGGTTTGGCGCTCGGCGGGATGCACCCCGTCGTGGCGGTATATTCCACCTTCTTAAACCGGGCCGTGGACCAGGTCATTATGGATATTGCGCTGCTAAAGCTGCCGGTAACCATCGTGCTTGACCGCTCCGGAGTTACCGGTTCCGATGGCGCTTCGCACAATGGCGTGTGGGATATGGCGCTCATGAGCATTGTGCCGGGCATGCATATTGCCGCCCCGCGCGATGGCGCGCGCCTGCGGGAGCTCTTCCGTGAGTCGCTAGAGATTGAATCTGGCCCGTCCGTGGTCCGCTTCCCTAAGGGCAACCTGCTGCCGGATATGGAAGCGGTGGATACGTTGGGCGATGGTGTAGACATCCTGCACTATGGCGAAGCCGATGCCGGCGAGGACACCCCTGAGGTACTCATCGTTTCCATCGGTGCCATGTCCGCTCGCAGCATCGAGGCTGCAAAGCTGCTCGGCGAGCAGGGCGTGAACGTTACCGTTGTTGACCCGCGTTGGGTAGCGCCGGTGCCAAGCTCTGTGGTGGCTCTCGCCGCTGACCACGACTTGGTGGTTACTGCAGAAGACGGCCTTGTACGCGGCGGTATTGGCTCCATGATTTCGGAGGCCCTCAGCGCAGCCGAGGTCGATACTCCTGTGCGCCGACTCGGCGTTCCGGGTTACTTCCCTAAGCACGGCTCCCGCGGCGAGGTTTTGGAAGAATTTGGGCTAACGCCAGAGCTTATGTCGGCGTCGATAAGCGAGTGGCTAGAAAACCTCACTGCTGATGCCAACGCGCGAGGAGAAGAAAACTAAACCTAGCCTGCTAAATATTTCTAGAAAAGACCGTCCACGATAATCGGGGCGGTCATTTCTATTTGCCATTCGCGCGTTCCCTCCGCGCGGAGGAACGCAGCGACGTCGCCTGGCTGGCGAATGGCGCCGGCGACAGGATCAGGTCCGCGGTGGCGCTTATCGGCGCGCACACCTACCTTCGCCCATACCGCTGCACGCAAAGCGGCAGGGCGGATAAGGAGTTCGGATGGCATACCGAGTTCAGCGGCGAGATCGGCGATGTCCGCGCGGATAGTTTGGTATATCTCCCATAGGTCCGGGTAGTCCTTGGCCCAGATGGTTTTGGAAGGAACCGGTTGTGGGGCTCGATGGGTGCGAGGCCGTTGCTGCTGGGGAACAGCGCGCGCTTGGTTAAGTACAGCCATCCACTGGGCGGTCGCGCCCTTGCGCCGGCGGGGAAATCCCTTGACTCGGGCAAGATCGCCGGCGGTGGTGGGAAGGGCGCGCGCAATTTCTACCAGCGTCTTATTCGCTAATACCCGGCCGGGCGCAGTGTCCGTGCGCCGAGCGATAGCGTCGCGCTTAAACCACAGCGCTCGAGCAGCAGCGAGCTGACTGCCGCTGCGCAAACTGGAGATGCCCTTCAGATCGCGCCACGTGTGCGGCTGGGGAGCGAAGTCTCCGGAATGTTCTTGGACTATGGCGGAAAATTCTTCTAAAGCCCAGTCCATCTTGTCTTGTTCGGCCAGAATGTCGCGCAGGGCTTCGGCCAGCTCGAGGAGCAGTTCCACATCGAGCGCGGCGTATGCCTTGAGTTCCTCGCTGAGCTGCGGGGCGGACCAGTCGGCATCGCCGTAGCCCTTTTCCAATTCGACATCAAAAAGCTCCGCGACCATAGTGCCCAGATTGGGCCGTTCAAATCCGGCGAGCCGTGCCGCCAGTTCCGTGTCAAAGATGGAGCCAGGAAATAGACCGAGCCACCCGAGACAAGGCAAATCCGAATGGGCGGCGTGAATAATCCACTCCGTGCCGTTGAGCACTGGGGCAAGGGCGACCGTGAGCTCCTCGCGGTGGCCTTCAGGGGCAAAAAGCATCGTTCCCGCGCCGCGGCGGCGAATTTGCACTACGAAGGCGCGATCATCGTAGCGATAGCCGGAGGCGCGCTCGGTATCGATGGCAAAGGGGCCCGTACCCGCAGCTAGGCGGGCTGCGGCAGCGGTGAATTCCTCCGGGGTGGCAAGAACCGGCGGGATGCCCTCGAGCGGCCGGCTGCGCAATTCTGGCATATTAGCGGCCGAGCTCGGTGACGCCCTCAGGGGGTAGTCCGGCAACGTTGGCCAATACCTGGGCAAAAGCCTGCACGTGGGGTGCGAGGTCGAGGCCTTCGGCAGTCCACGAAGCGCGCATTTCGATCTGGTAGGCGCGCGGAGGCCCGCCAATCTCTCCAAAACGCACGGACGCGGTGGAAGTGACGGTGCCGCCCAAATTGGTGTGGTCGGCTCCCTCCTTTTCCAAGCCTTCGTTGAGCCATTGCCACGCCACATCGGGCAAGAGGGGATCGCCGGCTACGGCGTCGTCCATATCCGCCTGGATATAGGCCACAAGGCGCATGGCGCCCTCCCAAGCTTCCTCAGCGCCCGGATCGTGGAGCAGGATGAGGCGACCAAAGGCGTCGCCCTCTGCATCGGTGGGCACGATATCTGGGTTGTCTTCGTTTCCCACTTCGAGGCCGATTGCGTGGCTAAACGGCGCAAGGCGTTGCGGTGGGCGAATGGAGCCTAGGGTTATCTCAGGGCGCAGGTCGGCCGCGTGCATGGACTCCACTGCTTGAGTGAAGGCGGCGGGGGTGGCTGGCTCGTGGCTTTCCGCCTGCCCGTGCAAAGGGGTGGGGGCGGTAGCCTCGGCGCTGCGTGGGGTGGTCGATTCGGAATTGCTCACGACGTTCAAGCTATAGTTTCGCGGCCTCTAGCTGGGGGAGGCGCGCCGATCCGCAAGTGTGTCGCCATTTGCGTGGGAGGGGAAGTGACAAGTTTCCATATCCAACTTATGATGGATATGTTCGTAAACCGAGAGGCTTCTGCAAAGGAGAACGCAATGGCGAAGCTTGATTACAAGGAACTCAACGCGGTTCAGCAATATTCCCAGCACGCGGTTTTTAAGGTGATTCCGGGCGCGCTCGGCACCGAGCGAGCGGAGATCATCGCCCAAGCGCAGGAGTTCTTTGCCGGCGTGGAAAAGGCCGGGAAGGTAACGGTGCGCGGCATTTACGACCTCACGGCTATGCGCGATTCCGCCGACTTCATGATCTGGTGGCACGCTGAGGAATTCTCTGACCTGCAGAAGGTCTTTGGGGACTTCCGCCGCGAGACCACTCTGGGGCAAGTCAGCGAAGTGACCTGGGTGGGCAATTCCTTGCACCGTCCAGCAGAGTTCAATAAGTCCCACCTGCCATCCTTCATCATGGGTGAGGAGCCGAAGGAGTGGATCTCGGTATACCCCTTCGTGCGCTCTTATGACTGGTACACCATGGACGAGGAAAAGCGTCGCCGCATCCTCATGGAGCACGGTATGCAGGCGCGCGACTACCCCGATGTGCGTGCAAATACCGTCCCAGCCTTTGCCCTGGGTGACTATGAGTGGATTTTGGCCTTCGAGGCGGATGAGCTCCACCGCATCGTCGACCTGATGTACTTGATGCGGTACACCGAGGCCCGCCACCACGTGCGGGAGGAGATTCCCTTCCACACCGGCCGCCGCGTCAAGGACGTAGCAGAGCTTATCGCAGTACTGCCCTAAAAGAAGCGCCGTCCAGCAGTAGCCCTGCTTGGCGACGTCCCCTCTTAGCCGCGCCCCGTCACTAGCCTGCAAGTTAGGCTGCTGACGGGGCGCGTTTTCTTGTGCATGCCACCTTAGGCGGTGTCACCTTCTACCGGCTTTTCCTCCAAGTCCAGGCAGATGGAGTTGATGCAATAACGCAAGTCGGTGGGGGTATCGTAGCCCTCGCCCTCAAAGACGTGCCCCAGGTGGGATTCGCAGTTGGCGCACAAAACCTCTACACGACGCATGCCTAGCGAGTTGTCTTCGCGCTCAATGATTTTGTCCCCTGCGAGTGGGGAGAAAAAGGAAGGCCAGCCGCAGCGGGACTCAAACTTTTCCGTAGAGCGGAAAAGCTCCGTTCCACACGCGCGGCAAGAATAGACCCCCTCGGTGGTGGTATTGGTGTACTCGCCTACGTGGGGCGGCTCGGTGCCGGCTTCGCGCAGGACGTAGTATTCCTCGGGGCTTAAGCGCTGGCGCCATTCGGTATCGGCAATGAGCTTGAAATCGGTCATGGGCCGAGTTTAAACCGTGCTGCGCGCGGCACGCCACCAGCCGGCGACCGTAGCGAAAATTGCGACGATAAGCAGCGCCCATCCCGCCGTGGCCGTGAAAAAATTCATCCACCGACCAGCATCCGGGTGCGCTGTAGACGCCCAGGAAACGGGAGCCAAATAGAGAAAGGCCGCAAACCACGCACCCGCAGAATGGAAAACCGATCGCTTGAGCACAACGGTAAACATCAATGGGAATAACCACATGGAGTAATACTGTTGGCCAAGGGAAGATAGGAAGAAGATACCCACCATGATCGCCCCGCTGGTCGTCAGTGCCCACAAGGTCGGATCGGAGTTGCGCCAGCGCAAAAGCCCGAGAATCGCTGCGGCCGAAAGCGCGGCAAATATCAACCAGATGGTCCAATACAGTCCCGCGCCAAAGTCAACGTAGGCGTGGAAGCCTGCCCAGGAAGAATTGGCATAGTCTCGGGTTTCCGAGAGGTAGGGCAGGAGGTTATCCACAAAGCCGCTAGCGTCTGGCACGAGCGGCCACGCTAGTAGGTTGAGTACTACCGGTACGCTGATGCCGGTCGCGAGACTGCGCCATTGTAGCTTGACCAGGGGCAGGAACAGCAACGGCGCAAATTGCGGCTTAATGACGATGGCCAGTCCAATGGCCACGCCTGTCACCCAGCCCATCCATGGGGTGCGCTCGGCGCGCACGAAGGCCCACAAGAACACGGCCATGCACAGCAAGAGAATGCCGTTGATATTGGTAAATGCGAGTGTATTGGTCACCGATTCCGTGACAAAGGCCAAAGCGATGGATACTGGCCACACTGCCGAAGTAAGTGTGCGGCCCACCGTAAGGGTGAGCACCGCTAGCGCTGCCACGATTGCAGCAGCGTTGGCGACGATGAATAGTCCCCGTGCCAGCGAAAAATCGATGTGCGCTAGCGGCGCGAGCAGCAGCGTCGCCCCCGGGGTATACAGGTACAGCGGATCAACGTGGTTATAAGCCTGCTCATAGACCGGCTGGCCAGTGGACATGCGTACCACAGCGTTATACACCGTGGTGAAATCATCCGTCGGCGTGCCATTGCGCGCGATGATTAACACGCGATGCACAACAAGCAGGATGGCCACGGGCCAGGCAGCGGCATTGATTCGGGAATTCACGGCCCCTTAGTCTACGGCCTAGCGGGCGCGGGAATACCGCAGAAACACCGTGCCATCGTGATCGGCCGCGACATTTTCTAATTGCATGCGGCGATGGGAATGCTCGCCCTGAAACGTCGCCATGGGAGTTTCCACGCCGGTAGATAGATGCGGGTCTAGGGTCAAATACATCTGGTCGATGGCATCGAGGTCTACCAGCTGCCCTATCATTCCTGGCCCGCCCTCGCAGAGTACGCGCTTAAACCCGCGGTCCTTCAAGACGGATATGTAGTCCTGCACGGTTCCTTCGCCAGCATCGCAGACTTCCGCGCCTGCGGATTCGATGGTCGCGATGCGCTGTGCGAGCTCTTGGTCGTCCCGGCTGCTATGGGGGACTAGGAGGATGGGAGGGGTAGTAAAATCCGTGAAGAAGTCCGAGGTGATATCGAAATCAAGGCTGCGGGAAGGCACCGCAATCGGAGCGGGACGTGAGCCATCCGTGACTGGAGCAACTCCTGAATAATCCTCCGCACGCACCGTTTGCGCACCCACCAACACGACGTCTGCCCAGTTACGCAAAGCTGCGAAGAGCTGCCCGTCAGTATCATTTCCCATGTCTTCGGAAACGTGGTTCATGGTTGCCGAGCCGGTTAGCGTGCTGACCATATTCGTGCGGATGGTGAATACGTCACCGGAATCTGGGCCCAATAGCGAAGAGATATCCATACCTCCCCAGCCTAGTTAAGACATCAGATGCTCAGAACGGTAAAGCGCACGACGCACCCCAGACGATGGGCCTACATCAAGCGGATGAGTATTACGCCAACCAAAATCACTGCAATGCCGGCTACCTGGCGCATTGCTACGGGGGCGCCCCGCAGACGATCGATCAATACGGAGCCCACCATGGAACCAAGAAGGGTTGCCACCACAGTAAGCCCAGTACCAATCTGCGGTACTAAGGCCGCGTTGCCAAAGACAAACAAGGCTCCCAAGGCACCGCCTGCCCACATCCACCATGGGTTAGCTTTTCCCTCGGGACGCTCAATACGAGGGCGCCAGCGCAAAGCAATATTGAGCACTACCAGCGCGGAAACGCCAATGCCAAAAGAAACCAAAGCCGCACTAACGGGCGACCCGGTGATCTGACCAAGGTGGCCGTTAATGGCGGATTGGCTTGCAGTAAAGCAACCAAAGACAAAGCCTGCGAGGCGCCAAAGCCATAACGTCATAGCGCTGTCCTCTTGCTTCGTCGGCGCGCCGGGGCTGGCTACAATAGAAATCACACCACCGAGGACAACTAGTGCCCCTAGCGCGCGAACTAGGGTTAGTGGGGAAGTGGGGGAGTCAAATAGTCCAAAGTGGTCGATGACAAGGCCCATCATGATCTGGCCCGCGATGGGTAGGACCACGGTCTGGACCGCACCCAGATGAGGAAACAACAGGATATTTCCAGTAAGCGCAACCACGCCGAGCAGGCCACCGAACCAAATCCACAGCGGTTCCCCAAAGGCACGGGAAATGCCGAATTCGCCGCCGGTGACGGCTGTCGCGATGACAAACAAAGTCAACGTGCCCACGGCAAACGAGATGAGCGAAGAGGAAAACGGCGTGCCAGTAGACGCGCGAAGGCGCGTATTAACCAAGGTCTGAACGGGCAGAACGAGTCCGGCGATAATGCCTAAGAGAATCCACAACACGTCGGGACACTTTACAGGCATATAAAGAAACCCGCCCAAGCTCCCATGGAGTGGAGCTATGGACGGGAAATTGTGGTCCTAACTGGGATTGAACCAGTGACCTTTCCGGTGTGAACGGAACGCTCTCCCACTGAGCTATAGGACCTTGCGGTGGCTAAATCTACACCGCACTAAATTCAAACACCTAATTGGCTGGGCAGGAGTGCACATCAGAGGGAGGCGGCTTGTGGTTCACTGTCTTCGGAGAATCACATCAGTGTGCTTTGGGATGGTTCGAATGTAAAAAATCGGCGCCGGAAAGAATGCCGCTGGGCTGGGGATTTGGAAACTGGCGCGGAGCACGATAATGTTTCTTCTCGCACCGCAACGGTACAAAGTTCGCGGGGCAATGCGGATGTAGCGCAGTTGGTAGCGCATCACCTTGCCAAGGTGAGGGTCGCGAGTTCGAGTCTCGTCATCCGCTCCACGCTTTTCTAAGGGTTCTCCCGTGAAGAGTGATTCTAAATGAATAACGCGCGATTAGCTCAGTGGGAGAGCGCTTCCCTGACACGGAAGAGGTCACTGGTTCAATCCCAGTATCGCGCACAAGGACTTTGTCCTAGAAACTGGGCCTGGTTTCGCATGCGGATGTAGCGCAGTTGGTAGCGCATCACCTTGCCAAGGTGAGGGTCGCGAGTTCGAGTCTCGTCATCCGCTCCAGCACTGTATTGTGTGAGGCGGTATCGCCACGGTGGAATGGCCGAGTGGTGAGGCAACGGTCTGCAAAACCGTGCACACGGGTTCGATTCCCGTTTCCACCTCAACTTCTTAATGCCTTAGGGCATTAAGCGCGATTAGCTCAGTGGGAGAGCGCTTCCCTGACACGGAAGAGGTCACTGGTTCAATCCCAGTATCGCGCACGAGGGTCCCTTTTGGGACTCTGTAGCAAACTCCGGTTTGTTGTGCGGATGTAGCGCAGTTGGTAGCGCATCACCTTGCCAAGGTGAGGGTCGCGAGTTCGAGTCTCGTCATCCGCTCCATATAGCCGCCCCTGCCACGGGGTGGCTTTTTCTATGTCTCCTTCTGCGCTTTGTGCGATACGCTTGCCTTTGCAAGGTTAAAACCTTCAGCGGAGGAGGAAAGATGTTACGCGCATTAGTGGTACCGCTATTGGTTGGAGCTTGCGGCTTCCCGTCTTTTGTTTCGGGGACTGTACTTTTCTTTGCGGGCCTTACTGCGGCAGATGCGGGTGACGGCAGCGGCGACGCGGCGTGGCCTTTGGCGCTTATCGGCGTAGGCGCCGCCTTGGCTATTTTTGCCCTGATGGCTTCTGGTCCGTTTTTAAAGCCCGACAAATGGAGAGGTCCTAAGGTAGGGCCCGTTCGAATTGAGTCAACTTGGCTTAAATAGTGATAAATACCTCTTTTTATTTCGAAGGCGGAACTCGATCCCAGTTCAAGCCGACATATGTCTCGACGCGCTGCTTTTTGTGATTGCCGCTCTGGCAAGTCGCGGGGCTAGTATGTCTGACAATTCAACTTGTGCATTTTCAACACAAAAGGAGCTATCTATGGGCTACCGCGTACCTTGGCTGCGCCGCACGGCGGCAGCAGTCGGCACTGCAGCACTGGTGCTGGGCGGGTCGATGCCGGCCGCCTTGGCGCACGACTCCGTTATTGGCGGTTCGGTCAAAGACGGCGACCAACTCGATGAGTTCCCTAAGGAAATCACCCTCGAGTTTTCTGGCATCCCCAAAGAAGACTTCAATACCTTTGCCGTGACCAACGCGGATACTGGTGAAAAACTCTTTAGCCAGGAACCAAAGCTCCATGAGCGGGATCTCACCATTGCGACCCCTGCGGATGTCCATCCTGGGCCGGGTAACTACCAGGTGGGCTTTCAGATCACGTCTTCGGATGGGCACGCTACCCGCGGCGGTGTGGAATTTTCTGTCAAAGGTGACGGGTCCGAAAATACCGAGGCCCCAGAGTCTGACACGGCAGGCCAGGAAGGAACCGAGGGCCTGTCAATGCCGCTGAAAATCATTCTGGGGGTGGGCGGCGTTTTGGCAATTGCCGCAGTCGTTGTCCTATTTACTGCCAAATCTCGTCGCATTGATTCGGAAGGTGAAAAATAATGTCCAAGATTTCTAGTATCGCCCTTGTGGGCTTGACTGTGGCCGGCCTCGCCCTGGCGGGTTGCTCACCGCAAAACCAAAATGATTCCACCGAGTCGAAGGTGGATGCTTCCACTAGTGTCGGGGAAACATCCTCCGCTGCGGAATCTAAAGAACTGACCTTTGAGGATGCTGTCGTGCGCGCCAATGAGGACAAGGACATGACTGCTATTTTTGGCACCTTGGTGAACCATACCGATAAGGACATCGCTATCACCGGTTTTTCCACCAGCCTCAATGCCAAGGTGAACCAGATGCATGAGACTGTCGATGGCAAGATGCAGGAAATGTCGAGCCCACTGGTAGTCAAAGCCGGCGAGTCCCACGAGCTGGCACCTGGTGGTGACCACTTCATGCTCATGGACATGGAAAACCACATCGCTCCCGGCGAATCCCTTGACCTCAAAGTGGAACTAGAGGGCGGCGAAGAGCTCGATCTGGGCGAGATCCAAACGCGTAGCATGCCTGCTGGGGATGAGGACTACGGCGATATGGAAGCTCACGATATGTCCCACACGGAGCACGGAGATATGTCCCACAATAAGGAAGGCCACGACCACTAGTTATGTCTGGATTCAGCAGAAGGGGATTTCTCACCGGCGCTGCGGTATCGACCAGCGCCTTCGCGTTGGCAGGCTGCAATAACCAGGGGTCTTCCCCGGATGCTGGGGCACAGGAACAGCCTGTGTTGGCCGACGCCCTCGTGGCTTTTGACGGCGAGCATCAAGCAGGCATCGCAACCGCGGAGCAAGCGCACCTGAACCTGGTTGGGTTTGATCTTAAAAGGGGCGTCGACAAGCGGGGGTTCGCTAGCCTCATGAAGCTGTGGACTGAGGACGCCCGCGCGCTGTGTACGGGGGAGGCGCCGCTGGGCACCCTGGAACCGGAAATGGTGCAACAGCCCGCCAACTTGACCATCACCTGCGGTCTAGGTCAGAAGGTTTTCTCCTTGCTCGGCGTGGAGAAACCACGCTGGTTGGGAGATGTGCGTTCCTTTAAACGCGATGCGCTGGAGCCTAAGTGGGGACAAAGCGATATCGTCTTGCAGATCTGCTGCGATGACCCACTGATGAATACCTACGCCCTGCGGCACATGGTGCGCGCAGGTGAGCACTATGCCAGCGTGAAGTGGTTGCAGCAAGGATTTATTAATGCCTATGGCAGCCACGAAAAGGGCGCTACCGCGCGCAATATGTTCGGGCAAAAGGACGGCACCGTTAATCCGCGCATCGAGGAGGATTTTGCAGCTCAAGTATGGATCGATAAAGGGCCGAAGTGGGCACAAGGCGGAACGGCGATGGTAGTGCGTCGCATTCGCATGAACGTGGATACGTGGGAGAAACTCGATCGCTCCTCCCGCGAAAATGCGGTGGGCCGCAAGCTCGACACCGGCGCCCCACTTACCGGTAAGGATGAATTCGATGCTGCGGATTTCGACGCGGTAGATGACTACGGACTGCCGGTCATCGATAAAAACTCGCACATGGCCGTTGCCGCCCCGCCGGCCGATCATCCAGAGCAGCGCATCCTGCGCCGCCCGTATAACTATGAGTTAGCTCCCGATGGCAAGGATGGGCAGCTTTCCAATATTGGCCAGGTTTTCATCTGCTATCAGCAAGATCCCACCAAGCAATTCGAGCCTATCCAGGCCCGTTTGGATAAATCGGACCTGCTGAACGAGTGGTTGACTCATATTGGTTCGGCTATGTATTTCTGCCCGCCGGGCACCCGCGATGCCGACGGGCGCGAGTCATGGTGGGCAAAATCGCTCTGCGAGCATGCAGGGTTGTAGAATAGCTATCCGTAAATTTAAATAGCGGACGCGGCCAGGTATGCCGCCGACGCACGAGCGCATAAAGGAGCGCGATTATGGCGGAACTCATCCCCGCAGTACCGGTCAATTACGATTCCTTCACCGTGCCCGCCGGCCAGGCCGTGGGCGCAGCAATGCGAGAGCTCAACCTTCCTAATAAGGGCCCTGAGGCTGTCGTAGTCGTTCGCGGTGAGGACGGCACTCTCTTTGATTTGTCGCACACCCCAGACACGGAGTCCACCTTTACCCCGGTTGCCGCCAGCGAGGAAGACGGCCGCGCCGTCATCCGCCACTCCTGCGGCCACGTTATGGCCCAGGCCGTGCAGGCCGAATTCCCCGGCACCAAGCTGGGCATCGGCCCGGCCATTGAGAATGGCTTCTACTTCGATTTCCAGACCGCCGAGCCTTTCACACCGGAAGATCTCAAGGCGATTGAAAAGCGCATGAAGAAGATCATCAAGGGCGGCCAGCGCTTCGAACGCCATGTCTATGAATCCGCGGAGGAAGCGGAAAAGGCCCTCGCCGAGGAGCCTTTCAAGCTCGAGCTGGTCCAAGACAAGGGCAACGTTGACCCTGACTCCGACGAGGCTGCAGAAGTCGGTTCCGGCGATCTCACCCACTATGACAACATCAACCCGCGCACCGGGGAAGTAGAGTGGTTCGATCTCTGCCGCGGACCGCACGTGCCGACCACCAAGTACATCCCGGCTTTCACGCTGACCCGTTCTTCAGCTGCCTATTGGCGCGGTGACCAGTCCAAGGCTGGCCTGCAGCGCATTTACGGCACCGCTTTTGAGTCCAAGGAGGCGCTGGAGGCCTACCAAACCATGGTGGAAGAGGCTGAAAAGCGCGACCACCGCCGCCTGGGTCAGGAACTAGATCTCTTCTCCTTCCCAGATGAGATTGGCTCCGGCTTCCCGGTATTCCACCCGAATGGCGCGACCGTTCGCATGGAGATGGAAAACCACTCTCGCAACCGCCACGTACAGGCTGGGTACTCCTTTGTTAATACCCCGCATATCACCAAGGGTGACCTATTCAAGAAGTCTGGCCACCTGGACTTCTACGCCGACGGCATGTTCCCGCCGATGCAGCTCGATGGCGAATATGACGAAGAGGGCAATACCGTCAAGGAACCGCAGGACTACTACGCCAAGCCCATGAACTGCCCGATGCACAACCTAATTTTTGCATCCCGTGGCCGTTCCTACCGCGAGCTCCCGCTGCGTCTGTTTGAGTTCGGTACCGTCTACCGTTACGAAAAGTCTGGCGTGGTCCACGGCCTGACCCGTGCCCGCGGCTTTACCCAGGACGATGCTCACATCTACTGCACCGAAGAGCAGCTGGAAGAGGAGCTGACCAAGGTCCTCGACTTCATCATTTCTTTGCTGAAGGACTACGGACTGTCTGACTTCTACCTGGAGCTTTCTACCAAGGACCCGAATAAGTTCGTCGGTTCTGATGAGATCTGGGATCGCTCTACGTCTATCCTGCAATCGGTCGCAGAAAAGTCCGGCTTGGAGCTGGTTCCGGATCCCGCAGGTGCAGCCTTCTACGGTCCGAAGATTTCTGTGCAGGCTCGCGACGCCATCGGCCGTACCTGGCAGATGTCTACCGTGCAGTTGGACTTCAACCTGCCGGAGCGCTTCGAGCTGGAATACACTGCGTCGGACGGCACGAAGAAGCGCCCAATCATGATTCACCGTGCGCTCTTCGGCTCCATCGAGCGATTCTTTGGCGTCCTGCTGGAGCACTACGCCGGCGCCTTCCCAGCATGGCTGGCACCGCATCAAGTGGTGGGCATTCCGGTGGCTGACGAATTCTCCCCGCACCTCGAAGAGGTTGCCGCCCAGCTGCGTCAGAAGGGTATCCGCGCCGATGTGGATACCTCTGATGACCGCATGCAGAAGAAGATTCGCAACCACACCACCGGTAAGGTTCCGTTCATGCTGGTGGCTGGCGCGCGCGACGTAGAAGCTGATGCCGTGTCCTTCCGCTTCCTCGACGGCACCCAGGTCAATGGTGTGCCGGTAAAGGAAGCTGTGGAGCTCATCGCCGCATGGGTAGCAGAGCGCAACAACGAGCAGCCGACCGAAGAGCTCATCAGTGCCCGACGCTAAAGAGACACACGAAACCGACAGCTCCGCCGTCGCTGAAAACCACGCTGCGGAGGAGACCTTCGTTGACTCAGGCGCTGGCGAGCCGGACCGCCTAGAGCGGTTATGGGCGCCTTATCGCATGGCCTATATTGCCAAGCGTTCTAAGGACCCCTTCGTCGAAGCGCCACAGGGTAGCGACGAAGACGGGCTCATCATTGCTCGAGGCAAGTCCGTGTATGCATTGCTGAACCTGTTTCCGTACAACGCCGGGCACCTCATGGTGGTGCCGTATCGCAAGGAATCGCAGCTGGAGAACCTCACGCAAGAGGAATCTCAGGAGTTGATGGCCTTCGCGCAAAAGGCCGTCCGGGTGCTCAAGCGGGTTTCACACCCAGAAGCCATCAATGTGGGCCTAAACCTGGGTCGCGCTTCGGGCGGCTCGGTGGGAGATCACCTGCACCTGCATGTGGTGCCAAGGTGGCCCGGGGATAGTAACTTTATGACTGTCCTCGATGGGACTAAGGTATTACCGCAGCTTCTGCAGGATACGCGTCGCGTGCTGGCAGAAGGATGGCGCGAGATGGAAGAGGAGGATTCGCGTGCTTAGCGTGCATGGGCGAAAGCCCGCCGCCGTGGTGGTGGAACCTATAGCCAAGGCCTTTTTGAAGCTAGGCCTGACCCCGAATGTGGTCACGGTTGTGGGTACCATAGTCACCATTGCGATTTCGGTGATCCTCATTCCTACCGGCCACCTTTTTTCCGCTGCCGTTTTGTCCGGCCTCTTCGCCGCTTTCGACATGCTCGATGGCACCATGGCGCGCTTGACCGGCAAGGCTACTGCCTTTGGTGCGACCTTGGATGCGTCCTGTGATCGCATCACCGACGGTGCATTGTTCAGTGCTATTGCATGGTGGCTGATTTATTCTGCGGATTCTTCCCGCATCACGGTTATTGCGTGCTTTGTCACCTTGGTATGTTCTCAGGTCATTTCCTATATCAAGGCCAGGGGAGAAGCGTCCGGATTCAAGATGGTCGGCGGCCTGATCGAGCGTCCCGAGCGGCTTATTTTGGGCTTGGGTGGCATCGGCCTCGAAGGCTTGGGAGTACCGCATGCCATTGAGGTAGCGCTGTGGATCTTGGCCGTTGGCTCCGTCTTTACCGTGTGCCAGCGTATGGTTATTGCTGCCCGCCAAGAGCAGCAGTAGCTCGTACTGCACCACCTAAAATCAGGAGGTTGTGACACCATGTGGGATAGAGAAGACCTCTCCGCGGCGGGTTACCTCGCGGGGTGGAAGGTGGTGCGCCGTCTGCCCGAGCCCATGGCGCGCACGCTTATTCGCTGGGGTGCGGACTACGCAAGTGGCAACGGTCGGGGAATGGAGGGCTTGCGCCGCAACCTAGCGCGAGTGGTCGGCCCGGAAAACGTTACCCGCGGGTTGGTGCGGGATTCGGTGCGCTCCTATATGCGCTATTGGATGGAGGCGTTCCGCCTGCCAGCTATCCACCGTGATGCCGGGCTGCATGAGCGCTTGCTCAGCGGCTTGGAAGGCCTTGAGCATTTTGATGCTTCGGCTCAATCCGGCCGCGGCACCATTTTGGCATTGCCGCATTCCGGTAATTGGGATATGGCGGGTGTCTTCCTCGTCGGCCATTATGGCCAGTTCACTACAGTTGCAGAGCGCCTTAAGCCCGCAGTGCTTTTCGACGCCTTTGTGGACTACCGCGAAACCCTTGGCTTTGAGGTTCTCCCCCTCACCGGCGGCGAAGCCTCGCCTTTCGCCCGCCTCAAAGAGGTGCTGGAAGCCGGTGGCGTGGTCTGCCTGCTGGCTGAGCGCGACCTCACCCGAAGCGGCGTTACCGTGGATTTCATGGGGGAAGAGGCCAATATGGCCGCCGGTCCCGCACAGCTTGCCCTAGAGACTGGCGCCGCCCTGCACGTGGTGCACTCCTGGTTTGCAGGCGAGGGCTGGGGGCTCTCTGTGTCTCCTGAGCTCGAGGTAACGGACTTGCAGGAGACAACGCAGCGCATGGCCGATGGCTTCGCCGCCAATATCCGCCGCCACCCGGAGGATTGGCATATGTTGCAGCCGCAGTGGAATGTGGACATAGAGAGGCGTCGGCAAGCGCGGGCGGCCGAAAATGCCCGCAATGCCCGCCACACTGGGCCATCGCAGGAAGGGGGGAGCTAGTGCGCATAGGAATCGTGTGCCCCTACTCTTTCGATGAACCAGGCGGGGTTCAAGCCCATATTCTTGACCTAGCGACTGTCTTCATTGAACAAGGGCACCATGTACAGGTCATTGGCCCCGCTGCGGAATCCACCCAGCTCCCGGATTTCGTAATCAAGGGAGGGCCGGCTTTCCCCATCGCATACAACGGGTCGGTGGCGCGCCTGTCCGTGGGGCCCCATGTAACACGCAAGGTAAAGCAATTCATCAAGGAGGGCGACTTCGATGTCTTGCACATCCATGAGCCGAACTCCCCGAGCTTTTCCATGACCGCGTTGGCTGTGGCCCAAGGCCCACTGGTGGCGACGTATCACGCTTCTGCGTCTAGCTCCCTGGTGCTGACCCTGGCCAAACCTTTCCTCGTTCCCTTCTTGGAAAAGATCCGGGGTGGCATCGCGGTATCCGACATGGCGCGGCGGTGGCAGGTGGAGCAATTGGGCGGAGACCCAGTTCTCATTCCCAACGGCGTGGATACGTCGGTCTACGCCCAGGCTCGGCGCCGCAGCCCGGCCAAAGCCTCCGGCGATCCCCTGGAAGTTGTCTTCTTGGGACGTTTGGATGAACCGCGCAAGGGCCTCGATATCCTGCTGAGCGCGCTCCGCCAAGTACACCACGATATCCGCGTGACCATCATGGGCGGCGGCCGCGCCCGCGAGGTCGAGGGTGTGGATTTTGTAGGCCGGGTCAGCGACGCCGAAAAGGCAGAAATCCTGGGCCGTGCCGATGTCTACGTGGCCCCAAATACCGGTGGTGAAAGCTTTGGCATCGTGCTGGTAGAGGCCATGGCCGCCGGCGCAGCTGTCGTTGCTTCCGATCTTGAAGCCTTCCGTGCGGTGTGCAATGCCGATTCCGACGAGGCTGCCGGCGCACTTTTTCGCAATGAAGACAGCGAGGATTTGGCTCGCGTCCTCAACAAGGTACTTGATGATGCCGAGTATCGGGTCCAGTTGGTGCGCAATGGCGTCCAACGCGCCAGCACCTATGACTGGGACCATGTAGCGGCGGCCGTGATGCAGGTCTATGAGACTGTCCAAGACGGTACCAAGGTGAGGGTAAAGCGTTGATGGCCATTGAAATTGCTCTAGTCCTCTTCCTACTTATCATCGTAGGTTTGTGGGCGCTTTTTACCGCCCAGCGGCTTAACTCACTGCACATCCGCACTGATGCCTCGCTGGCCCAGCTGCAGGCGGCTCTAGACCGCAGGGCAGCGGTGACAGCGGCCGTAGCACCAGAGCTTGCGGCGCTAGCACAGCGAGCGGAATCTACCGAGCTCTATCAGGGTCATTTCGAACCACGCACGATGGCCGAGCGGGAACTATCTGCCGCCATAGTGAGGGAGTTTCCGGCGGACCGTCGCCCTGCCGCGCTTGCCGACGCCGAGGGCCGCATCCAACTTGCCCATCGCTTCTACAATGAGGCGGTCAGCGACACTCGCGCGCTGCGCTTGCGCCCTGCGGTACGGCTCTTTCATCTGGGCGGCACCGCGAAGCTGCCGGAATATTTTGACTATATGCTGGCCGAGTAGGCAGCAGTTCTACCTCAAGTTTCAGGGCGCAAATGTGTGCCGGCCGCGTTGGCGGCGGAATACCAGCTTAGCCTCGGCGCTAGCAGCCGCGCCATCTGCCGGGGAGGAAGGGGCCTGTCGCTGCTGCACATCTGCCCGCTCGATCTTCGAACCCAGGGCCACCTCGACTGCAAACCAGACAAGTCCGATGATGGCCATGACAACGATGAGGATATTGCGGGCTACCAATAGGTAGACGGCGAACATGTTCTCGCCCACGTGGTTCCAGATGTAGTCATAGTTGAATGGGTAGACCAAGGTGCCCAGCACGGCGGCGATAATGGTGCAGGACGCTAACAAGGCTTGGAATATCCGCAAGGGAGCGAACCCTTGCGGCAGGCGCTGACGAATCACCACGGCAAGCAAGGGGCCCAGCCAGACGATGTATTGCGGGGAGAAAACCTTATTCGTCGCGATAAGAAGCAGGACCATAACGGTAAAAAACGCCATGGTCGTGCGGGTGGTCCATCCGCCGGCGCACAGTCGGTACAGCGCCCAGCCCACTGCGAAGACGAGCATGGCAATGGTGGCAATAGTGCTCCACGTCATTGCGGTATCTACGCCAGGCCCGGAAATTTCAAAGCTCTTGGACGGCGCGTAGCCCAGGTGCCACCGCCCCGGAGAGCGATGTGCCTGCAGCAGCAGGAACGTCGCCGGGATGGACTCCAACTGGAGACCGCGCACGCCCTGATAATTCAGCGGTGAAAGCAGGCGCTCGGTGCCAGAGGCAGTAATCGTGACGGTGCAGACCGCGACGATGGTGCAGAAAAACGCGAGTAGGCGCTGCCAGGTTGCGGAGCTGTTGAAGCGGCCCACCAAGCCGGCAGCGAGGACTCCTGGCCATAGCTTCATCGTGGTGGCAAATCCCAGTACCGCTGAGGCGATGAGCGGACGGGTAGCTAGAAGTGCAGCTGCCCCGGCCACGGCTAAGGCGGGGAATATATCGAGACGCCACACAAAGGTGTGGCCAGCTGCGGTGCCGAAGAGGACCCAGAACCAGGCGGCCTGGAAACTGCGCGGTTGAGTCGGGTGGTGGCGCAGGAGGAGGGCTAAAAAGGCGGCGTCAACAAGCAGGGTCATGATGGTGAAGCCGATATAGAATGCGGTGATATTCTCGCCGGTGAGCCATCCCAAAAGCACCGTGGGCCACGTGCCCGAGTGGGGGTATTCGGTCATCTGTGTCGGGTCATCGCCAAAGAGCCCGGCAAAATAATATGCGACATCGCCCCTGGGATTGTGGTTAATCTTGAGTAGGTAAATAAGGACGAGGCGGGCGATGACCCACCCAATCCATACTGCTGGAACAGAAGCGATGCGTTTCACTCAAAAGACTTTATTCAATGCGCGCCTACTTCGGTAGCGGACATAGTTTCTTCTAGAAAATTCCTCCACTTTTGCTCCCAGAAGTGGGGGACGGATTGAAAAACAAACTGACGGCTCGTCCAGTGAGTAGTGTGGACGGTAATTGCCTAGAAAGTGATGTAGGACATAGGGAGTGTGCAGATGGCATCTATTCGCGAGGTTCTGGCCGTCGAGGAAACGAAAGTGGCAGATGTCTTTAAAGGCCCTGCTGTGGAGTCGCGGATTGAACGTACCTTCGGCGGGCAGATTGCTGCTCAAGCAGTGGCCGCAGCCCAGCGCACTGTGTCCGGCAAAGACATCCACTCCCTGCATGGCTACTTTGTCGGCCCTGGCGATGCGAGCCGGCCAATTGAGATCCGGGTTGAACGCATTCGGGAGGGGAGCTCCTTTGCTAATCGGCAGGTGCGTGTCTACCAAGGTGACGTGCTCCTTTTTACTCTCATGGCTAGTTTTCACCGCGACGGTGACTATGGTCCGCAGCATCAGGACGCCGCGCCGAAGGTACTAGGGCCCGAGGAGGCAGCTCGGATGGGCGGTGGGGCCCCGTACTCCACCCGGATTATCCTCAAAGAGTGGGAGGAATGGGATATTCGCCTCGTGCCAGAAGAGGACCGCGATCCGGTGGCTGCAGAGCGCACCGGTGCAGGCTATCGGTATATCTGGTTCCGCAACACAGGTCATCTGCCAGCGGATTCTGCCTTTCACTGCGCTGCGCTGACTTATATGTCAGATATGACGCTGATTCGCTCGGCCCTTATTCCGCATCAGGGAGAAAAAGTGCAATTGGCCAGCCTTGACCATGCGATATGGTTCCTGCGCCCATTCCGCGTGGATGAGTGGTTGTTGTATGAGCAGGTATCACCCGCGGCGTCGAACGCAACGGCGGTTGCGCGTGGCAAAATTTTTACAGAGCAGGGTGAGTTGGTGGCGTTGGTAAATCAAGAGGGCCTTACACGTTACTTAGATGAAAATTTGGGCAGCGGCTCTGCCCATGGCAATTGGCACAAAGTATAAGAATGTCCCGCTTATAAGGGGGTCGCTTTCACGCGTTCGTGCAGCACACGTATAATTGCCACCAGTTTCAGCACCCGATTAGAAAGGGACTACATGTCAGGCCACTCGAAATGGGCAACTACCAAGCATAAGAAGGCTGCCAACGATGCCAAGCGTGGCAAGGAATTTGCCAAGCTGATCAAGAACATCGAAGTGGCGGCTCGTACCGGCGGTGGTGACCCAGCGGCTAACCCAACCCTTGATGACATGATCAAGAAGGCCAAGAAGGCCTCCGTCCCCAATGACAATATTGAGCGTGCTCGCAAGCGCGGTTCCGGTGAAGAAGCCGGCGGCGCCGACTGGGAAACCATCATGTACGAAGGCTATGGCCCGAACGGCGTAGCTATGCTTATTGAGTGTCTGACGGATAACCGCAACCGTGCGGCGACCGACGTGCGTACCGCGATGTCCAAGAACGGCGGCAACCTAGGTGAGTCCGGCTCTGTGGCCTACATGTTCACCCGTACCGGCTACGTCTTGGTAGAAAAAGGCGAGCTGACGGAGGATGACGTCTTGATGGCCGTGCTGGAAGCAGGCGCGGAAGAGGTTAAGGACCAGGGCGAGAAGTTTGAGATTGTTTGCGCACCGACAGATGTGCAGGCAGTCAAGGACGCGCTCAAGGACGCCGATATTGAGGTCGATGACTCCGACAGTGACTTCCGTGCGTCTGTCGAGGTACCGCTGGAGGCCAATGATGCCAAGAAGATTTTCCGCCTCATTGATGCCTTGGAAGACTCCGACGATGTGCAAAACGTCTACACCAATATGGATCTCTCCGATGAGGTTCTAGCCGAGCTGAACGAGGACTAATCCTCTTTAGCAGGAACGAATCTTAGCGCCGGTAGCGCTCCGTGGGGATTGCCCGCAGGAGACGTAGCCGGCGCTTTTCCATGGGTTGACTGGATGCTACGCTTGTAGAACACCTGTGTGTAGTCCATAATGGGGCGGTAGGCAGTGCATGGTGGTGCCGACATGACAATGGGGGAAAGATGAACCTAGAAGGAATGCGCGTGATGGGAATTGACCCAGGCTTGACGCGCTGCGGACTTTCGGTGGTTCAGGCTGGTCGTGGCCGAGCAATCCTTCCCGTTTCTGTCGGCGTGGTGCGCACCCCGAGCGATAAGGACTTGACGGAGCGCCTCCTGCGCCTTTCGGTGGCGGCGAAAGAGTGGATGGATGACTATTCGCCAGATGTGGTTGCGATCGAGCGCGTCTTCGAACGCGGCCAGGTATCCACAGTCATGCAAACGGCCCACGTCGTAGGGGTGCTGGTGCTGGCTGCGGCTGAACGCGATATTCCGGTGTACATGTACACCCCGTCCGAGGTGAAAAAGGCCATCTCAGGGAACGGACGCGCAGATAAGAAGCAGATGACCACCATGATTACCCGTATTCTGGGGTTGACTGAACCGCCCAAGCCTGCCGACGCCGCCGACGCTCTTGCGTTGGCAGTGTGCCACTGCTGGCGTGCCCCGGCCATTGTGCGGATGGACCATACCGGTCTCGGGCTTGGTGCTAAGACCAGCGGCGTGCGCGGCCAGGGCAAGAAGCGCTAGGGATTTTTACTGAGAGTGGAAGGATAAGAAGCCAATGATTGCTGCACTGCGTGGAGAGGTAATCCATATTGGACTCGACCATGGGGTTATCGACTGTGCAGGCGTGGGGTACAAGTTTCTGGCTACCCCAAAAACACTGGGCACCTTGCGTCGCGGAGAACAGGCTACGGTTCTTACCAACCTGGTGGTCAAGGAAGATTCTCTGACTCTTTATGGCTTCAGCGCTGATGAGGACCGCGAGATGTTCCAAGTGCTGCAATCCGTGTCTGGCCTAGGGCCTAAGCTGGCCCTGGCGGCGCTGTCGGTCATGGGGGCAGGGGAACTTGCTGCGGCAATTAGCGCGGAAGATGTGAAGGCGCTGCAGTCTATCCCGGGCGTCGGCAAGCGTATGGCCCAACGCTTGGCTCTGGAGCTGAAAGATAAGGTAGCGGCCTTTGCGCCAAGCGGGCCCGCCGCCGCAGGCTCCGTTGATACCGCCATCGCGCCGGCCGGTGGTGCCGTGGTTGAAAGCGTGACTGAGGCGCTTGTTGGCCTTGGGTTTAGCGATAAGGCAGCGCGCCCCGTGGTGGAATCCGCCTACGCGGAAGATCCCGATGCCGATACGTCCTCTCTCTTGCGTGCGGCGCTGGCGCAGCTGGGCAAGAAGAAATAACCGGCAGGAAGGCTGACAATCATGTCTGATATTGAGCGCACCGAGTTCAATCTCCCTGAGAGCGTCGACGCGGCACACGCCACCCAGCGCAATAGCGATGTGGATGCCACCGCGCACTCCGAGGAGCATGATATTGAACGCTCCTTGCGTCCAAAGTCGCTACAGGAGTTTATCGGCCAACCCAAGGTACGCGAGCAGCTTTCCCTTGTGCTTAAGGGGGCAAAGAACCGTGGGGTGACGCCCGACCACGTTTTGCTTTCGGGGCCGCCCGGTTTGGGCAAGACCACAATGGCGATGATTATTTCCCAGGAGTTGGGCACCTCGCTGCGTATGACTTCCGGGCCCGCTTTGGAGCGCGCCGGTGATTTGGCTGCAATGCTTTCCAACCTTATGGAAGGCGATGTCCTTTTCATCGATGAGATCCACCGCATTGCCCGGCCAGCAGAAGAAATGCTGTACATGGCAATGGAGGACTTCCGCATTGACGTCATCGTGGGCAAGGGGCCCGGTGCTACTTCTATTCCGCTAGAGATTCCGCCTTTTACCCTGGTCGGCGCGACTACGCGCGCCGGCATGCTCACGGGCCCATTGCGCGACCGCTTCGGTTTCACCGCGCAGATGGAGTACTACGACACGGCTGATCTCACCCAGGTGATCAAGCGCGCCGCCCACATCTTGGACGTGGAAATTGACCACGATGCGGCGGTAGAAATTGGCTCTCGGTCGCGCGGAACCCCGCGTATTGCTAACCGTTTGCTGCGCCGCGTTCGTGACTATGCCGAGGTCAATGGCACCGGGCTGATTGATCTCAGCGCGGCCCAGGGAGCGCTCGAAGTCTTTGACGTAGATGACATGGGACTTGACCGCCTCGACCGAGCGGTGCTCAATGCCCTGATTAAGGGGCACGGCGGCGGACCGGTTGGCGTGAGCACACTGGCCATCGCAGTGGGCGAGGAGCCCTCGACGGTAGAGGAGGTGTGTGAGCCTTACCTGGTGCGTGCCGGGATGGTTGCGCGCACGGGACGCGGCCGTGTAGCTACCGCTGCAGCATGGCGACACCTAGGGCTTACTCCGCCGGAGGGCGCGGCCGGGCTGTTTTAATTTAAGGGCTAGCCTGCTTGGCGATGCCCCCCTTGGGGTTTCTGTGCGCACCGCCGTCTGGCACACTAGGGTGCTATGGAAATCATCATTCTCATCATTATTGGCATCCTCTTCGCCGTTCCCTCGTTTATGGCCATGCGAAAGCAGCGCCAGCGCCAAAATGAGATGCAGGCCCTCCAGAATTCCCTGCAGCCGGGCGACGCCATCGTTACGGCGGGCGGCGTGCACGGCGTGGTGCGCAGCACTGGCGACAAGGATGTGGAGCTAGAAATCGCCCCTGGTGTGGTGGTTACTTTTGACAAGATGGCCGTCATTCGCACGGAGGAGGAAGCCAATAGCCTTGAGCGCCCTGCTGCTGGGGACGCCAAGAATGATGCGGCAGATAACCTGCCAGATGAGGAATATCCTCCGTTTGACGGCCAGGAGAAGAAATAGCCCGCTATTTCCTAAGAGTTGCCTTAACGTTTGCTAGGTGGGTGGGGCCTTCGCGGAGCGTAGACCCCATCACACTTTGAGTCTTTTCCGGACCTCGTTAAGGAAAACTCCGCTTGATGACGTACGATTGTGCGTTGTTAACGTGCCTGCGCCATGTGGCGGGGCCGTATTTAATGTTTAAACACCCTGTTATAAGCAGCACAGGAGATTATCGTTGTCCGCAAAAACCCGTGGCGCTATGAAAAATAGCAAACGCCAATGGCCGAAGCGCGCGATCGCGCTCTTCGTTCTCATTGTGGTTGTTATCTACGCGCTTATCTTTTTAACTGGTAACCGTCAAGGCACCCCGAAGCTCGGCATCGACTTGCAGGGTGGCACCCGCGTAACGCTGGCGCCGCAAGGCGAGGAACCCACCCAAGACCAACTCAAGCAAGCACGCAACATTTTGGAACAGCGTGTCAACGGCATGGGTGTTTCTGGTTCCGAAGTTGTCATCAACGGCAACACCTTGGTCATTACCGTTCCGGGAGAAGATGCCTCCCAAGCGCAGGCCGTCGGCCAAACCTCGCAGCTGTTCTTCCGTCCGGTGGCTAAGCCCTCCATGCCGGATATGGAAAAGCTCAATAAGGAGCTGGAAGATATGGCCAACCGCTGGGTGAAGTACGACGTACTCAGCGCAGACGAGGCCAACAAGCAGATGGAGCAGATGACCCAGGCCATCGCTCAGCAAGAAGCGCAGATGACTGGTAAGGAGCCGAAGAAACAGAAAGCTCCCAAGGTCAGCGCCAAGCCGCTTGAGGAGCCAAGCAACTCTATTGAGCAGACTAAGCGTCGCGATGAAGTAACGGAAATGCTGCTGAAGGACCGTCAGTCCGAGGATCCGACCACCCAGGCTGCAGCTTCCGCGCTGATGACCTGCCAGGGCAGTACCGATCCCCTGGCCGGAGCCGATGATCCTGCCAAGCCATTTGTTACCTGTGACTACGCCAACGGCAACCCCTACGTACTGGAACCAGCACCGCTTCTCAATGGCATCAAGGACGAAAACGGCACCCGCCTCACCGGTAACGAGATCGATACCAACTCTCCGATCGAAGGCGGCCTAAACGGTCAGTCCGGCCAGATGGAGATCAACTTCTCCTTCAAGACCGGTGATGGCCCGAACGGTTCGCAGACTTGGGCAGACCTGACGCAGGAACACCTTAAGGACCAGGTTGCCATTACCCTTGACTCTGGGGTTATCTCCGCACCGGTCATTCAGGGAGCAACTCCAGTTGGTTCTGCTACCTCCATTACTGGTGACTTTAGCCAGGAGGAGGCACAGAGCCTGGCAAATAACCTGAAGTATGGCGCACTGCCGTTGTCCTTCGCAGGTGAAAATGGCGAACCAGGCGGCACCGTCGAGTCCATTCCGCCCACACTGGGCAAGGCCGCACTGCAGGCCGGCCTCATTGCAGGCCTCGTTGGCCTAGTACTCGTGATGGCGTACTCGCTGTACTACTTCCGCGCGCTTGCCGGCGTATCCCTCATCTTCCTCATTGCCTCTGGCCTCCTGACCTATGGTTCCCTGGTTCTCCTGGGACGCTGGATCGGTTACTCGCTGGACCTTTCCGGCATCGCCGGTCTGGTCATCGGTGTGGGCGCAACCGCTGACTCGTTCGTGGTTTACTACGAGCGCATCAAGGACGAGCTCCTCGAAGGACGCACCTTCCGCTCCGCTACGCAGAAGGCGTGGGAGCGCGCTCGTGCCACCATTGTGACCGGTAACGCGGTGACCCTGATTGGCTCCGTTGTGGTCTACTTCCTCGCCATCGGTGAGGTGAAGGGCTTCGCCTTTACCATGGGCCTGACCACGGTCTTCGACCTGGTCGTGTCCTTCCTGGTCATGGCGCCGCTGATGCAGATGGTCGGCCGCCGTCCGGCTGCCGCTAAACCTTCGATGAATGGCCTCGGCGGTATCTACGCACTGGTGGAAGAGCGCCGTGAACGCGGCTACTTTGGCTCGGGACGTCGTCAAGCAAGCTCTGCTGAAGCCTCCGGCGTTAAAGAGTCAGCTACCAAAGAAACGGCAGGACATTCTGCCGCAGGTACCGCACGTCCCGTAGATGCTGCGGAAGATGAGGAGAAATAAGCATGGCTGTTTCGACTAAACACAAGATTTCCCGGATGGACCGCCTCTACGAGGACGAGCGCGGTTACGACTTCATCGGTCGCACCAAGTTGTGGTACGGCATTACCGCCGCGTTGATCGTGGCAGCCGTGGCCGCGATCCTCATTCGTGGTTTCTCGCTCTCCATTGACTTCGAAGGTGGCACCACGTTGTCGATGCCGGCAGGCGACCTCAAGGAAGACGAGGTAAGCCAGGTCTTCGAAGATTCCACCGGTGTAGAACCCGAGCAGGTTCACATCGTGGGCGCTGGCGATTCCGAGACCTTGGAAATCGTTTCTGAGCGCTTGAGCCAAGAGGACGTGAATGCGGCCCGCGCGGCAATCTATGACAGCTTCCAGCCGAAGGATGAAAACGGCAAGGCCACCCCGGATGCCATTGGCTCGTCCACGGTTTCCGAATCTTGGGGTTCTTCTATTACCCAGCGCATGCTCATTGCCATGTTGGTCTTCTTGGTGGCCGCGACCGTCTACGTGGCCATTCGCTTGCAGAAGACCATGGCTTTTGCCGCGATTATCGCGCTGATTGCAGACGGCGTGATCATCGCCGGTATCTACGCCCTGTTTGGCTTCGAAGTTTCCCCGGCCGTCATCATTGGTCTGCTTACCGTCTTAACCTTCTCCATGTATGACTCGGTCATCGTCTTTGACAAGATCAACGAAAATACGGAAGGCCTCGAGGGCCAGCGCAAGAAGACCTATGCTGAGCTGACAAACTTGGCTATTAATCAGACCGTAATGCGCTCGATTTCTACCTCGGTAATTTCTGCGCTGCCTATCATCGCTCTCTTCGTTGTGGCTGTGTGGCTCATGGGTATCGGTACCCTCCGCGATTTGGCGCTCATCCAGCTCATTGGCGTGGTTGAAGGCATTTTCTCCTCCATCTTCTTTGCCACGCCGCTCGTCGTGACCTTCGCCAACATGTCCAAGCGGATCAAGCGCCACAACAAGCGGGTCGCGGACTACCGCGCCGGCAAGGACGAGAATGTCGCGGCAGAATCTGGCGCAGCATTCTCCGGTCGCACCGTGGTCTCACCAGTGAGCGCAAAGTCCACCCCGGCTGAGATCGAAGATGATCCGTCCGAGTCCACTGGACAACCCGGCGCAACTTGGCGCCCGGGCCGGTAGCCTCCGGTAGTAAAATATTCGCGGAGTGGTAGCTGAAGTGAGGGCAAATAACGGTGCTTAAATCAAAGAGCAGTTCTAGCGAACGTCACTGGGGAAGGAAGGCCATTGCCTCGTGCGTTTCAGCTCTAGCTCTAGCTGCTTCTGCCTGTAGCGGGCAGGGCGGCGAAGAGGAGCCGTCTAGTGCTCCCCAGGAGCCAGAATCCTATGGATACTTTGGCTACCAGGTAAATTCCCGCTTGGCCACCACCAATGCCGGCACGTCTTTTGGTGATGCTACCTCCGCCGGTTTGTTGTCTACGCGGCTTTATCCGGGCCTTTTTATGCCCGGCCCCTCTGGCGAATTAATTCCCAATGCGGATCTAGTTGAGACCGAAGAGCTTCCGCCCGTCGCCGGCAGTGACCAGCGCAGCGTCCAGCTCACTTTGGAGGAGGATGCCGTCTTTTCCGATGGCACTCCCGTTACCTGCGATGACTACTTTTTGGCGTATGTGGCCGGTACTCATCCAGCTGAATTTGCCTCACATATGCCGTTGATGAATGACATCGCGGATTTTAGCTGTGAGCCCCAAGGTAAAACGTTCACCTTGACTTTTAACAAGGATCAGGGGCAGCGCTGGCGCCACATGTTTGGCGCCGGCACGATCATGCCGGCCCATGCCCTAGCCAAAAAGTCCGGGTTGAGCGTTATGGAACTCAACGCGGCGCTGACAGTAGAAGACATGCAGGCGCTTGCGCCGGTTGCTAAGGAATGGCGCTATGGCTTCTCCGTGGCCAAGGATCAACTAGATCCCGAGCTGCAGGTCTCCTTCGGACCCTATGTCATTGACAAGGTAGGCGACGAAGGGGAGATCATTCTCAAAGCAAACGAAAAGTACTTCGGAGACGCCCCCGCCGAGGAACATGTTGTGGTCTGGCCTTCGGATGCTGATGCACAAAAGCTCGCAGATAAAGGCGCGTTGCGCGTAGTGGACGCCGCAAGTGAAAACCCTGACTGGCTGGACAGCACGAAGGATGAGTCAGGGGAGTCCCCCTACGAGGTCACTCCAATGGTTGGCGAGCTTACGGACACGCTCACGCTATCTGAAGCTGGAGTATTCGCGGAGCCGTGGGCACGCGAGAGCTTTGCCGCTTGCGTCGATCAGCAGGCGGTTGCGCAAGCAAGCTCTGCGGCCTCCGGTGTGGAGGTGCCACCGGCTTACTTGCGTACCGTCTCCGCCACCAACCCGGTTGCCGGTGGTCTAGACAAGGTGGGTAAGGAACACCAAGGCACGGATTTGGCTAAGGCCGGCGACCTCAACGGTACGACCGTCAAGGTCGGCTATTTGGGCCCAGACAAGCGCTACGCCGCCATGGTGGAACAACTTCGTGCATCCTGTGAACCGGCCGGTATCACCATCGAGGACGCGTCTGCGGAATTCATGTCCCAGCACTACTTGGAAATGGATCCGGAAACCTGGGCGCCAACCGTCGATGCCTTCCTCGGACCGGTTGATCCCCAGACGGAGTATTCCACGGTGGAGTCGAGCATGAAGAACTCTGCGGAGCTGAAGAAAACAGAAGAGGCTCTGTGGAAGGATGTGCCATCCATTCCGCTCTCCGCGCAGCCGCGCGTCTTTCTCGTCCGCCGCGACGTGGAAGGTGTCCTGCCGTACACTGGCGTCTCGGGTATCGGGTGGAATATGGACCGCTGGCACAGCACCGTCCCAACGGACAAGGAATAGGCCCCGAATATCGGGCGTTTACGACCTCTCGCAATTATTTCTCAAGGAAGATTATGAGTTCGCACTACGAATCAGCAGCACAGGCGCTCAAGGACAAGGTCCGCCTCGTTCAAGACTTCCCAGAGGAGGGCATCCTCTTTGAGGACCTCACCCCAGTCTTGGCGGACCCAGAGGCATTTCGCACCGTGGTGGACGGCTTGGCGGCCGCCTGCGAAGAATTGGGCGCAGATATGATTGGCGGCCTAGACGCCCGTGGATTCCTCCTCGGCTCGGCCGTCGCCTACAAGATGGGCCTGGGTATCCTGGCCATCCGCAAGAAGGGCAAGCTTCCCCCTCCGGTATATACCGAGGAATATGAGCTGGAGTATGGCTCTGCGGCGCTGGAGATTCCAGCCAGCGGCGTCGACATCAAGGGCAAGCGCGTAGTGCTTGTCGACGACGTCTTGGCCACCGGTGGCACCCTCCACGGTGCCAAGCTTTTGCTTGAGTCCGCAGGTGCCGAAGTCGCTGGCAATGTGGTGGTGCTGGAAGTCAAGGGTCTCAACGGTCGTGAGCGTTTATCCGGCCCGCCACTCATTGTGTTGAATGCCACAGACTAAGATGGGATGCCTAAGCTAGATCACACGATCTAGTTGGACATGAGGCCACGAGGCCCGTGGCACTGTGAAGGGCGGTAGATTTGGCCATGGACAAACCCGTAAAGCGCCAGTCCGGCGGCGGAATGCGCAGCATGTCGGCTCGCCTTGCTCGTTCGCTTACCGGCGGCCGAGTGAAGGTGAATCCGGTGCTGGACCCGTTGATGTCTATCCACCGCAAGTTTCACCCCAAGGCCGATGCCGATTTGCTCAATCGCGCCTATGACACCGCGGAGCGGCTCCATGAGGGTGTCTTTCGCAAATCCGGAGAACCGTATATCACCCACCCGCTCGCCGTGGCGACGATCGCGGCAGAGATCGGTATGGACACCACCACCATCGTCGCAGCACTGCTGCACGACACCGTGGAGGATACGGACTACTCGCTAGAGGACCTCACCCGAGATTTCGGTCCGGAGGTGGCTCGCTTGGTCGATGGCGTGACCAAGCTGGACAAGGTGGCACTGGGCTCGGCCGCAGAGGCGGAGACCATTCGCAAGATGATTGTCGCCATGGCTACCGACCCGCGAGTCTTGGTTATCAAGGTCAGCGACCGCTTGCACAATATGCGTACCATGCGGTTCCTCCCGCCCGAAAAACAGGCTAAAAAGGCGCGGCAGACCCTCGAAGTTATCGCGCCGCTAGCTCACCGCCTCGGCATGGCCAGCGTGAAGTGGGAGCTGGAAGATCTGTCCTTTGCCATCTTGTATCCGAAGAAGTACGACGAGATCGTGCGCATGGTGGCAGAACGCGCCCCCTCGCGCGATCGCGCGCTGAAGGAGATCATTAGCCAGGTCAGTGGGGCGCTGAAGGAAAACGGCATTGAAGCCGAGGTTATGGGCCGACCAAAGCATTACTGGTCCATCTATCAAAAGATGATCGTGCGCGGCCGTGACTTCGCGGAGATCTTCGACCTCGTAGGAATCCGCATCTTGGTCGAGGACGTCAATAGCTGTTATGCCGCGATCGGCGTGGTGCACTCTATCTACCAGGCATTGCCGGGGCGCTTCAAGGACTATATTTCCTCGCCGCGATTCGGCGTGTATCAGTCCCTGCACACCACGGTGCTGGCAGATGGGGGCGCTACCTTGGAGGTCCAGGTACGTACCCACGAGATGCACTATAACGCCGAGTTCGGTGTGGCTGCTCACTGGCGCTACAAAGAAACCAAGGGCAAGAACTCGGGCCACCAGGAAGAAGTGGACCAAATGGCGTGGATGCGCCAACTTCTGGACTGGCAGAAAGAAGCCGCCGATCCCAACGAGTTCCTCGACTCGCTGCGCTACGACCTGACCGCCAAGCAAATCTTCGCCTTTACCCCCAAGGGCGATGTGGTGAACCTGCCCGCTGGTTCAACTCCGGTAGATTTTGCCTACGCAGTACATACTGAGGTGGGGCACAGGTGTATCGGTGCCAAGGTCAATGGAAAACTCGTCGCGCTCGAATCTAAGCTAAAGTCCGGCGACAAGGTGGAGATCTTTACCTCCAAGGATCCCAATGCTGGTCCGTCCCGCGATTGGCAAGACTTCCTCGTGTCCGCTCGAGCCAAGACCAAGGTGCGGCAGTGGTTTGCCAAGGAACGCCGCGAAGAACACTTGGAAGCCGGCCGCGATTCCCTGGCGACCGAAGTCCAGCGCGGCGGCTTGCCTATGCACCGGCTTTTTACTGCCAGCTCCATGAAGAAGGTAGCGGAACAGCTGCACTATACCGACGTCGATTCGCTGTATACCGCCATTGGCGCGGGCCACGTATCTGCTCAACACGTGGCCAACCAATTGGTTGCCATGTTTGGCGACCAAGACGATGCCATCGACACCCTGGCCTCGCGCACGCCCCTTTCTGAGATTGAGCACTCCCGTGCCCATCACACCGAAGATTCGGCGTCGGGCACTGGCATCTTGGTGGAAGGCAGCCCCGATGTGATGGCAAAGCTTGCCAAGTGCTGCCAGCCCGTGCCGGGCGATGCTATTTTTGGCTTCGTTACCCGCGGCGGGGGAGTCTCCGTGCACCGAGCCGATTGCACTAACGCGGAAAAGCTCAAGGCAGAACCAGAGCGCATGCTGGAGGTGGCCTGGTCTTCTGGTACCTCAGCAACGGGGGCTTTCTCTGCGACGCTGCAATTGGAAGCCCTCGACCGTCAGGGCCTCCTTTCGGAACTCACTCGGGTAATGAGCGATCAAAACATCAACGTTTTGACCATGAATTCTAACCGCGGCGATGACCATATCGCGACGGTACGGTTCACATTCTCCGTTTCGGACACCAAGCAATTGGGGACCCTGATGACCACACTGCGCAATACCGAGGGCGTCTTTGATGTTTACCGAGTAACCGCCTAGGGTGTTTGCCTCACCCTTAAGGAGGGGCGAGGCAAGCAACGCAAAGGCATCGGGGAGGTTACCTGCTTGTGAATTCTTGACTGCTGCAAGGTAAAGCTCCAGCAAGCAGGCTTAATTTCTCCTGCCAAGTAGTTAGCAAAGCGATATAAAATATCCTGTCGCTTTCTACTATCTAGGAGTACTTCAATGCAGTTTCGTTACATCGGCCAGCTTGTCGCCGCCACTACCGTTTCCGCCGTAGGTCTCACCGGCGCTCAGGCGGTAGCACAGGAAAACAAGACCACCATCTCCGTCACCAATATCACCGATATTCACGGCCACTTGGAGGACAAGATTGGTGACCCAACAAAGGCTGGCGATGAGATCGGCGTAGCTCGCCTGCAGACCCTCATCAAGCAGGTAAATGAGGGTCAGGAATTCAACCTGACCTCCTCGGGCGATAACGTGGGTGGCTCCGCCTTCGTATCTGCAATTTCTGATGACAAGTACACCCTCGAGGCCCTCAACCAGATGGGCATGAAGGTTTCTGCAGTAGGCAACCACGAGTTTGATAAGGGAACTCAGGACCTCACTGACCGTATTCAGCCCAATTCCGAGTTCCCCATCTTGGGCGCCAACGTGGTCAAGGACGGCAAGTCTTTGCTGAAGGCCTCTAACGTGGAAGACGTCGACGGCGTCAAGGTGGGCTACGTTGGCACCGTTACGGAGAACACCAAATACAAGGTATCCGCCGCAAAGATCCCAGGTGTAACCTTCACGGATCCAGTAAAGGCTACCAACGATGAGGCCACCCGCCTGAAGGAATCTGGCGAGGCGGACGTCGTCGTCGCGCTTTTCCATGAGGACGCCCAAGAGTATGCCCAGGGATTCAATAAGGACGTAGACGTGCTCTTCGGCGGCGATACCCACCAGCGCACCAAGGGCGAAATCCCCCGCGAAGGTGCCCTTCCATTGCAGTGGGCGCAGGGGCATGAGTATGGCAAGTTGCTCAACGACGTCGACATTACCTTTGACAAGTCCGCCAAGAAGGTAACCGACATCAAACTCAGCCAGTACGATGCTACGGATGCTGCCGCTGTTGTGCCGGACACCGAGATTGCGGCCGTCGTTGAGAAGGCACAGAAGGAAGCCGAGGTTGAAGGTTCTAAGACCGCCGGCAATGTGAAGCAAGACCTGTTCCGTGGCTCTGACGAAGGCGCAGAGGCAGGCTCCAACCGTGGCGTAGAATCCACCCTCAATAACTTCATCGCAGAAGGCCAACGCTATGCCATGAGCAAGCAGGTAGGCAAGGATATCGAGATCGGTGTGATGAACGCCGGTGGTGTGCGGGCCGACTTGAAGGGTGGTGACGTTACCTACAAGGACATCTTTGAGGTGCAGCCGTTTGGCAACTCCGTGATTACCGCAAAGATTTCCGGCGAGGAGTTTATCAATGCTTTGGACAACCAGTGGCAGGAAGGCAGCCGTCCACGCCTGGCCATGGGGCTTTCCAATAACGTCCAGGTGGTCTACGACCAGAAGGCTGGCAAGGGCGAGCGGGTAAAGTCCGTGACCATCAACGGTGAACAGATTGACCCGAAGAAGGATTATTCCATCGCGCTGTCTTCGTTCCTTGCTTCCAGTGACGAAGAAGCCGGCGGTGACGGCTACTTCAACGCTGGTTCCATCAAGGACAAGAACGATGTGGGCTACATGGACACTCAGGCCATGATCGATTACATCAAGTCGGGTGAGTCTGAGGTTCGCACCGGCCAGGGTCAAATCGGCGCCCACGTTGAGGGTGACGTGAAGCCGGGTGAAGAAATCACCGTCAATCTATCTAGCCTTAATTACTCCACCGAGGGCGAACCGATGGCCAAGAAGGCAACCGTGAAGTTGGGCGAGGCTGAGCAGACCGTCGACATCGACAACGCTGCGCAAGAAGGCGATGCGCAATTTGGTGAGCGCGGTCGCGCAACGGTAAAGCTCACCGTTCCAGAGAACCTGAGCGGTACCCAGAACCTGGAAATCACCACCGACGCCGGCACAAAGGCAACTCTGCCACTCGAGGTAAGCGGCGAGGGCTCTCAGGAGCCGGGAGCTAAGCCTGCGCCAAAGGGCTCTTCCTTGTCCTCCAACGGCTTTTCCGTGGGCGGCGCAGTATTCGCCATCGTTGCAGCGCTGGTAGCTGGCGTTGCGGTTGTGGGCATGAACCCGCAGATTCTTCCTGCCCCAGCTCGCAAGATGATTGAGGACTTGCGCAAGCAGTTCCACATCTAGGACAGCACAACGCAAGGCAGAGCGGCTCTTCCTGAACGGGGGAGTGACGCTCCGCCTTTTCTGTATACCTCGCGGCTGCCGGGTAACCTAAGCAGTCGTGGATACTCTAGAACTCTTCCTGCGCGAGATTACTTATCAGCTGGGTATTGAATGGCACCGTATTCCCGTTGTCGTGCTGGCGACTTTGGGTATCTACCTATCCTTCATGATTTTGGTGAAGGTATTTGGCTCTCGCGTCCTTACCTCTATGACGGCCTCAGATGCCATCATCATCATTATGTTTGGCGCGGTTGCAGGCCGTGTCATTGTGGGTAATCCACCGACCCTGGCCGCCGGCGTCATCGGCTTGACTACCCTGATGGCTCTAGAGGCCGCGTTCGGTACTATCCGCAAAGTGGTGAAGTGGACTCGCTTTCTTGACCGGCGCCCAGTTCTCCTAGTCTTTCGCGGGAAGATGGTTGAGGAGAACTTAACCCTGGCACATATTACTAAGTCAGATATTTATTCTGCTGCCCGCAAGGCAGGCATTAGCCGCATGCAGGACGTCCAGATTATGATCCTTGAGCCCACGGGTCATATCTCTGTCATCAGGGTCGGTCAAATAATCGACCCAGAGCTTTTCAAGGACCTCGTAGGGGCCGAGTACATTGAGGACGCCAAAGAGTCCTAGATGAATCTCTAGACCTGGAAAAACAAGCGTCGGGCAATACTTCCGCTTGCTCAAAAGCCTATGAAAAAGCCGCTGCACTCCCTATTGGAATGCAGCGGCTTAAGAATCGCTATGAAGCGATGACCTTACTTGGTGCCGAAAGGCAGGTCGAGGTACTTGTTTGCGAATGCGAACAGGGTGCCCAGAGCGCCGATGACGGCGGTGAATACGCCAATCCAAGCCTTGATCTCATCTGGATCCAAGTCCTTGTTGGAAGAGCCTTCCTTTGGCTCCTCAGACGGCTTGGTCTCGGTCGGGGTGCTTGCCGGCTTAGCCTCTACGGACTTGGTAGCAGTGGTTGTCTCAGCAGCGGTAGCTACAGTGGTGCCAGCAAAGGTCATGGACAGAGCGGTTGCGCCAGCAACAAGTGCCTTGCGGGAGAAAAGCTTCATTTTTTGATTCCTAACAAGCTTGGTATGTTAAAAACGTTTCAAATATTAGACAGGCTGACAGGCTTCCGCAATGGTATCGGCAAGTTTTGTGCATTGGCTGAACTAGCTGAAAGTCCGCTGTGTGCTGCGTGTTTACTACTGTGATTCTTGTGATCTGTAGGAAGTTTAGCGTTCGCCTGTTTCTGCTGCTTAACCCTCATAATCGGGCTCAGCTTAAATTAAGGAAAGGATAAGCCCCAGCGCATTCTTCGACGGAATGTGCGGTGAATGGCCGGGGCTTTGCGCCCGCCCCCGTTAGGGAGGTGTGGGGCGGTGGGGTTAAAGGGAGGGGTCGCCAAGCAGGGTTTTTAGGCCGCCTAAGCCTTAACGGTTGCCTTTTTAATCTTGACTTCCTTGGCCGGCTTGCCATCTGGCTGGCCGCCTTCGACGCCGTTCTTGGCAATCTTATCCATCGTCTTCATGCCCTCGTCAGTAATGGTGGCGAAGTAGGTGTAGCTCGGGGCCAGCTCGGAATCGTCGTAGTTGAGGAAGAACTGGGAACCATTGGTGTCTGGGCCGCTGTTGGCCATAGCGACGGAGCCGCGCGGGTAGACAACGGGGTTCTGTGCGTCCTTCTCATCCACCTCGTCGGTGGGGTACTCATCACCAAAGCTGAAGCCAGGGCCACCGGAACCGGAACCGGTTGGGTCGCCGCACTGCAGCACGTTGAGCCCACCCGAGGTCATGCGGTGGCAAACGGTGTCATCGTAGTAGCCCGACTTGGCCAGTTCAGAAATAGCATTGGTGGTACACGGCGCCTTGGCGCGGTCCATTTCCATCTCAATGGTGCCCTGGTTGGTTTCAAAGGAAACGGTGACGGTGCCCTTGGTGGAAATATCCTTGCCGTTCGGCTTCTTCGCGCCGTTGGATTCTTGACCATTGTCCTCATACTTACAGGTCACGGTATCCGGCAGGGCCTTGGCCCGCTTGTCAGCGATGGGCTGTGCCTGTGGGGCTTCCTGCGAGGTCTCAGCTGCGGAAGACTCCTCAGCCTGTACGTTTTCATCGTCGCCTTCGCGGGTGGACAAGAAGTAGATGCCGCCGACGAGGGCGAGAATTACTACGAGGGAGGCGGCAACAACGCCGAGCGGGCGTGCCTTTTGCTTGCGTTCGCGGGATTTCAGCTCGCGCTCGAGCTTGCTCAGCGCCTCTTCGCCGCGCTTTTGATTATTTGGCACCGGGAGTCAACCTTTCTAGCGATTATCGGTGGCATGATTCAACCTGACCGATTCTAGCGGTTCCTTACAGCTGAGAAAGCGTTGGCATGGAAAATAGAACAAGTTAATAGCTTTAAAGTCCAATCATAAGTACGCTGGTTTCTATGGTTGAACCAGATTTTACCGATCCGCCAACGCCCACCGTTGGTGAACTTCCCGCAGTGGGAGACCCGCTGCCCGAATTTGAACTTATCGGTACCGACCTGCGTCAGATTACCAATGAGACTTTTGCGGGCACGCGCCTTATTATTTCCATCTTGCCCTCTATTGAAACCCCTGCCTGCCAGGAGCAGCTGCGCCGTTTCCATGAGCAGGTTTCGCAGCTAGATAACACTAAGCTGCTCTCTGTTTCTCTCGATTTGCCCTTTACCCTCAAGCGCTTTTGTGCGGCTGACGGCATTGATGATGTCATCGCCGCCTCCGCATTTCGCTCTGACTTTGGTGAGAAATTCGGCGTGACTGTGCGCGATTCCGTCCTGGAAGGCCTGCTTGCCCGCTCCGTGGTGGTGGCTGATGAAAACCACAAGGTGATCCACACCCAAATGGTTCCAGGCGTGGTCACCCAGCTTGATTACGACAAGGTCTGGGATATTTTGCGCTAAGCCTTCAGGCGGTTGCCGGCCTCTACTCATCCAGAAGATGGGGGAGACCGGCTCTTTTTTATGTGGGCAGCTAGGGTAGTGGGTATGGAAATTTACGGTTTTACTGGCGGTCCGTTTCAGACGAATACCTATGTAATTGCGGAAGGCCGCCGCGCCTTAATAGTGGACCCCGGCATGGATGCAGCGGGAAAAGTCCTTGAGCATGACTTGGACTATGAGGCCATCGTGCTCACCCACGGCCACATTGACCACACCCGGGATGCCGGCACCCTGGCGGCAGAGCTCGACATCCCTGTCTATATTCATCCCGCTGACAAGTTTATGCTCGACAGTGGCGAAGGAGTATCACCCCAGGCGCAAGAGCTTTTCGACGCCGCCCATATGACCCCCATCTCCGACCTCCGCGAGCTCCATGACGGCGAAACCGTGGAGCTTATCGGTCATACCTTTGAGCTCAAACACGCGCCCGGGCACTCGCCGGGATGCGTCATGATCGTCTCCGAGGACTTTGCCCTCACCGGTGACGTGCTCTTTGCCGGCGCCATTGGACGCACCGACTTACCTCACTCGGACCCTAATGCCATGCAAAAATCTCTTGCCGGCCCGGTGTGGAGTTTGGCAGACAACCTAGACATTCTGCCCGGCCACGGTCCCACCACCACCATGCGCAAGGAGAGGGCGACCAATCCCTTCTTCGCAACATTGAGGGAGGTACTGTAATACCCGTGAGTAATAAGAAGCAGTTCCAAGCCCTGTCCGCCCCCAAAGGTGTCCCAGACTATTTCCCGCCGCAGTCGTCCGCATTCTATAAGGTGCGTCAGACCATGGTGGAGCAGGCACATCTCTCCGGCTTCCAGCACATCGAGCTGCCGATTTTCGAAGACACCGCGCTCTTTGCCCGTGGCGTGGGCGAGTCCACCGATGTGGTGTCAAAAGAGATGTACACCTTTGCTGATCGCGGCGACCGCTCCGTAACTTTGCGTCCGGAAGGTACCGCCGGCGTAATGCGCTCGGTCATCGAGCACAATCTGGACCGCGGCCAGCTGCCCGTGAAGCTCAACTATTTTGGTCCGTTCTTCCGCTATGAACGTCCCCAGGCTGGCCGCTACCGCCAGCTACAGCAAGTCGGTGTAGAAGCTATTGGCGTGGACGATCCTGCGCTAGACGCTGAGGTCATCGCTTTGGCGGATCGCTCCTTCCGCGCGCTGGGGCTTAGCGGCTTCCGCCTTGAGCTCACCAGCTTGGGCGATCGCAATTGCCGCCCGGCTTACCGTGAGAAGCTGCAGGAATTCCTCTTTAAGCTCAACTTGGATGAAGAGACCCGCCACCGTGCAGAGATCAATCCTTTGCGCGTACTGGATGACAAACGCCCTGAGGTCCAGGAGCAGCTTGCCGACGCCCCCTTGATGCTCGACCACCTCAATGACGAATGCCGTGAGCACTTTGAAACCGTTACCGGCATGCTGGACGATATGGGCGTAGCCTACGAGATTAATCCACGCATGGTCCGTGGCTTGGACTACTACACCAAGACCTGCTTCGAGTTTGTCCATGACGGACTTGGTGCTCAGTCCGGCATCGGTGGCGGTGGCCGCTACGACGGGCTGATGGCCCAGCTAGGCGGTCAAGACCTATCTGGTATCGGCTACGGTCTGGGTGTCGACCGCGCCCTGCTGGCGCTGGAGGCTGAGGGCATTACCCTGGATGGCGTGGAGTCCCGCGTGGACGTCTTTGGCGTTGCACTGGGTGCTGCCGCCAAGCGCACCATGAGCACTCTGATCAATGACCTCCGCAAGGCCGGAATCTCTGCGGATATGTCCTTTGGAGACCGCGGCCTGAAGGGCGCGATGAAGGGCGCCGACCGCGCCGGTGCACGCTTCGCGCTGGTCTTGGGTGAGCAGGAGCTAGAAAATGGCACAGTTGCGCTCAAGGACCTTGCCGCCCATGAGCAGCACGACGTAAAGGTTTCCGACCTAGTAGCCGTACTTGCTCGGGAAATGCACGTCGAGGCATAGATTTCTTTGGCCGGTGGGCATCGCGCTTAGGCGCGGTGTCCACTTTTTATGCCCGCCAGAAAGAGGTCAATGATCTTTTCCTGAATATCCGGCTGGTAGGCCTCAATATCAACCTCGCGGGGTCGTGCCAGGCTTAACAGTCCCACAATGAATTCGAGGTGGGTGACGCCGGGGCCAATCTCGCCTTGCTCTTGGCCTAGCTCAATAAACCGTCGGCCGTTGCGCTCTAGGAGGTCGCGCTGGGCGGTTAATTCAGGGCTAAGAGCGTCCAAATCCTGAGGGACGAACGCAGGAATGAGTGTGTTTAGTCCCATGGTCAGGATATGGGTGGCGTAGGTCCGGACGTAGTCTTCCCCAGAATGCGTAGATTTTTCAAAGTCCGCGATGAGGCGCTGTTGAAACTTGGCAAGGCATCACCCATATATTCCGCGCACGCGCGGATAAGGCTCGCGCGGTTGGGGAAGTTGCGATAGACGGTAGCCACACTTACGCCAGCCTGTGTAGCCACTTTTTCCAAAGCGACATCATCGCCGTGGGTACGAAAGAGCTGGCAGGCCGCAGCGATAATGGCGGTGCGGCGGTGAAGAGCATCTGCGCGCATAGAGTTCTTTTTAGCACTCTACCTGCGAAACGCTAAAGCCCATGGTCTTGGCCAATCCGCCCAGGGAGGTCTCCTTGTACTTAGAGAGCATATCGCGGCCGGTTTCAGCCATGGTTTGTACTGCATTATCCAAGGTCACGTGGTGAGTGCCTTCGCCCATTTTGGCCATGCGCGCGGCGTTGATGGACTTTACCGCGCCGATGGCATTGCGCTCAATACACGGAATTTGCACCAATCCGCCCACTGGGTCGCAGGTAAGGCCCAAATTATGCTCCAGAGCAATTTCCGCGGCGTTTTCCACCTGGGCCGGGGCTGCCCCCAGCAGCTCAGCCATGCCTGCGGCGGCCATAGCGGAGGCGGAACCCACCTCGCCTTGGCAGCCAACCTCGGCTCCGGAGATGGACGCGTTTTCCTTGATAATCATGCCAATGGCACCGGCGGTCAATAGGTACCGACGGGCAGTGGAACGGGTGAAGTCTGCGCGGAAATCGCGCGCATAATGCAGTACCGCTGGAATGATGCCGCACGCGCCGTTGGTAGGTGCGGTAATGACGCGGCCACCGGCAGCGTTTTGCTCATTAACCGCCAGGGCGTACAGGTTAACCCACTCCATGGCGGAGAAACCGCAGCTGGTATCGTCTTGGTTTTCTAGCAACTGGGCATACATCTTCGGGGCACGGCGTGCCACACGCAGGCCACCTGGAAGAAGGCCCTTGGTGGAAATACCCTCGGTCACACACTCACGCATGATGTCCCAGACCAAATCAAGGTGGCGCAGAACGTATTCCGCTCCGCCTTCATCGCGGTGCAAGGCCTCCTCGTTGGCAAGGACGAGCTCCCAAATTGCTTTGTCATGAGCCTCGCAGAGGTTGAGCAATTCTTCGCCCGTGGTGAACTTATAGGGAACGGAGTCATCTACATGGGCGGCGGCTACGCCGGCAGGAACCTCATTGCTTTCGGCGACTTCCGCATCGAGCTCGGCGCGGGAGAGAATAAAGCCGCCGCCGACAGAGAAGTACTCCTCCTTCTCTGCGAGGAGGTTGCCGCTGTCATCCCAGGCGCTAAAAATCATGCCATTCGGGTGCTGGGGCAGCGGTTCGTTATCAAAGACGATTTCATAGTCCACCGTGCCCCGGGGGCCAGAAATGGTACCCTCACTCGGGATAAAGCCGCCCGCGTGAGGTTCGGCGTCGATAGGCACGCTCAGCGGATCCCAGCCGGCGAGCCCAAGGATGACGGCGCGATCGGAAGCGTGGCCACGGCCAGTGGCGGAAAGTGAGCCGCGCAACTCCGTATAGACCTTAGCTGGGTGCTTCTCTAAGGAATCGAGGAATTGCCTAGCCGCGCGCATGGGTCCAACGGTGTGCGAAGAGGAAGGGCCAATGCCGATGGAGAAGATGTCCGTGACGCTAATTGTCATAGTTAAGCTGTGCCGAACCTTTCTGAAAGGATAGCTATCGGGTGCTTGCTGTACCGCTATTGCGGTCGAAGCTGGACCCAAAGGGTACTGGACCCAAAGGGTAGAGGCAGATTTTATGTGACCAGGGTAGCGAAAGTCACACCTTCTATCAATCGCCGTCTATGCGTAGCACTGCCAGCGTTGTGGCTTATTTGCCGTACCCATTCAGGAGCTTGTCAAGGGGGATGAAGTTTTCCTTTGCTAGCCGGACGGTGGAGCGGCCTCCCAGCCCGGTGAGATCGCCGGCAATTCCGGGCACCCTGTCCTGCGGGACAACTATCTGGTCAGCCAGCTGGATGGCAGAGCGCTCAATGCGGGCAGCAATGCGCTCACCTTCCGGAGTGCCTAGATCTTCTATGGCCTGAAACACGCCCGTCGGCACGACGTTTGCGTGGAGCTGGTTAAATAGCGGGCGCAGTGCGTAGTCCAAAATGAGGGCATGGCGTGAAGAACCAGCCGTAGCTGCGATGATGGTGGGTAGGTTGTCGAGGCCATGGGGCTCCAAGGTGTCAAAGAACATCTTGAAAAGGCCCGAATAGCTGCCTTGGAATACAGGGGTGACGGCGATCAGGCCATCGGCATCGGCAACTTGCTGCTTGGCTCTAGCCAAAAGGGGCGTTTGCGCAGTTTGATCGGTCATGGCGGTTGCTAATTCGAAAGCGAGATCGCGAACCTCAATGACATCGATTTGGGCTCCTTCACCGCGCGCAGAGATTTTGGCGCGCGTGGCTTCTGCGAGCATGTCTGCCAGCCTGCGAGAAGAAGACGGCTGCGATAGGCCAGCTGAGATAACGAGGAGGGAGCGCATAACTAGATCTCCTTTCCTGGGCTGACTTGAAGGTGTGAAGGCTTAGGCTCAGAGAGCAAGCTTGCGTGCGTCGGCGGATCAGAAGGTACGTGGCTCGGACGGCGCTGCTCAAAGCGGCGTCGCAGCTCGGGGACAACCTGCGTGCCGAGGATTTCTATTTGTTTGAGAACTACTTCTTGTGGAAGTCCCGCGTGATCGATGAGGAATAGCTGACGCTGGTAGTCACCGGCCCAGTCTGCAAAGCTGAGGGTCTTTTCAATTACCTGCTCCACGGTGCCAACGGTCAGTGGAGTTTGCGCCGTGTAGTCCTCGAGGCTTGGCCCGTGGCCATAGACTGGGGCGTTGTCGAAGTAGGGGCGGAAGAAGTCTTTAGCTTCTTGTTCGGTTTCGCCAATGAAGACTTGGCCACCAAGTCCGACGATTGCTTGGTCCGCTTGACCATGGCCATAGTTTGCAAAGCGACGGCGGTAGAGATCCACCAACTGAGCGGTGTGCTCCTTATTCCAGAAAATATTGTTGTGGAAGAAGCCATCGCCGTAGTAAGCGGCTTGTTCAGCGATTTGCGGCGAACGAATGGAGCCGTGCCAGACAAAGGGCGGAATTCCATCCAGCGGTGCCGGAGTAGCGGTAAACCCTTCTAATCCCGCGCGGAACTTTCCTTGCCAGTTAACGACTGGCTCACGCCACAGCCTGCGCAGCAAGTGGTAGTTCTCAATAGCCAAAGGAATGCCCTGCTGGATGTCTTTGCCAAACCAGGGATAGACCGGTCCGGTATTTCCTCGTCCGAGCATGAGGTCTACGCGGCCTTCAGCAAGGTGCTGCAGAAAGGCGTAGTCCTCGGCGATCTTTACTGGGTCATTAGTAGTAATCAGCGTGGTTGCAGTAGATAGCTGCAAGCGCTCCGTCTGCGCGGCGATATACGCCAAGTGCGTTGTAGGAGAGGAAGGAACGAAGGGTGGGTTGTGGTGCTCGCCGGTAGCAAAGACATCAAGGCCAACCTCTTCGGCTTTCAATGCAATCTCCGTCAAGTTGCGGATGCGCTCAGCCTCAGTGGGTGTCTTTCCTGAGATGGGGTCAGTAGTGAGATCCCCGATAGTGAAGATACCGAATTGCATGGTTGCCTTTCTATGCGGTGCACAGGAGCGGAGATAGACGCAGTGCCGGCTGCAAGAGAAGCCGGCTGCGGGAGAATTATTCCCATTCTAGGGCATCAAAAAGAGCTGGTAGATCGGCCGGTGCAACTAGGCGCAGGGGTCTCTCATTGACTTTGCCGTGTTCTGTGATGACCGCTGCGCAAGGGCGGTGCCCTTGACTATCGGTTTCTGAAAGAGCATCCACCGTCTCCTGCACGCTTACTGCGCGGGCAAGAAAGATAGCGCGATCACTGGGTTCTTTGTATTCCACAATGTCTGCGATGTCCGCGGCATCGAGCATGTGGTTATCGCTGAGGTCTCTTGCTACCCATCGCGCAATAGTGTTGGTGGTTAACAAAGCGGTGAAGCGGCCTTCATCGTAGATAGGGATTTGGGAAAAGTCCTTATCCTTTATGACGTTAAATGCCTCCATGATTGATGTGGCAGACGTCAAGGTGAATACCTTTTGTGGCTGCAAGACGCGGAGGGTGTCGGGCGGGGAAACCACTATGTCTCGGAGAGCGGAAATCTGCTTAACCACGGCCTCGTTCGGTTCTGCAATGGGCTCTGATCTGTAGTAGCGACCGTGGGCAATGGCATTGCGTAGGTTAGAAAAATCCTTGAGCGCCTCGGCTTGCTTACTGGAAAGTACGTGCTTGTCTCGTGCCTTGTCTACGATCCACCAGAAAGAATCTGAGTTCTCAGCGTTGAGAGCTGAGCGCAAGTGTTGTTCTATGTCGTTGAATGCAGCCAGGAATGCAGTAGCTCGGTGCGCGGTCATATGGGCCAGTGTAGAGAAGAGGGCGTCGCCAAGCAGAGGGTTTGCCTGGGCCACCGAAGAGCCATCCGCTAGCCCCGGCGCAATGGTCGGTGAGACTAGCGGATGTGGTGAGCTTGCCGAGGCTGAACCGAGAGGGACTGCCGTTAGAAGACTACGCGCAGTACAGACACGGTAATGGCGGCGATGACTGCGGCGGCTGGGAGAGTAATAACCCACGCCAAGGCGATAGGCTTCATCAGGTTCCAATTTGCTGCCTTGTTGACAATGCCTACGCCCAACACGGCGCCGATGAGGATGTGGGTGGAAGAAACCGGAAGGCCTAAGATCGATGAACCCATCACCACAGCGGCGGCGGCAAGCTCAGCAGCGAAGCCGGAGGAGGGGTGCATTTGGGTTAGGCCCGAGCCCACGGTCTGAATCACGAAGCGGCCGATGAACCACAAGCCAGAAATCAGGGCAACGCCCATGGCAATCATGACGGCAACCGGCACGGCAGCCTCATCGTTTACTTGGCCGGTCTTGAGGACGTCAATCACCGCAGCGAAGGGGCCAATGGCATTGGCAATGTCGTTGGAACCGTGGGAGAAGGCGAAGGCGGAAGCGGTAAATACCTGCATCCAAGAAAAGAGAAGGAAGGTTGACTTAGCCAGCGACTTCTTCTTCAGCGAGCGAGCGAAAATGAAGACGGCCATCCATACCACTGCGCCGACCATGCCCATGACCAACAGGTTCTGAAGGACGCTGAAATCGAGTCCGGTGTGCTTCAGACCCTTGAACATCACCATGGCGGAAATGATGATGGCACCAATGGCGGCTAGTACCGGTACCCAGCTCTCCAGGGCGCGGTGAGCCTTGACATCATCCATGTCCTTGTTGAGGTTATACAGATCGCGGTAATACTCAGATTCCAGCTGATCCGGATCGAAGTCTTCTTCCGCCACCAAGGCGGCGTCCCGGGCCATGGCGTTGGTGTAGCTAATCTGCTGGATCTCATTGAGGCGAGCAAAGCGAGACTTGTGCTCTTGGCGCAGCTCCGCGCGACGGGTCTTGATTTCGCGCAGTTTTCGGTCTGCTTCCTCGTTGTAGACCAAGATTGAGGTCTTAATCCATTTGAACAGGATAAACGCGGCGAGACCGCCGAGGACAGGGGAGAGCACCCACGAGATGGCGATGGTGCCAATCTCGCCCCACTGCACCATGTTCCAGCTGCCCTTGCCGGTGACAAAGCCGACCGTGAGCGCAGCGCCGACGATACCGCCGACGATGGAGTGAGTGGTAGATACTGGCCAACCCATACGGGTGGCAACAAGGAGCCAGATGGCCGCACCCAAGAGGGACGCCATCATGATGTAGACGAATTCCATGGGGTCTAGCCCATCGATGGCGTCGAGGTCGACGATGCCAGAGCGCACGGTATCGGTAACTTCGCCGCCGGCGAGGATGGCACCGGAGACCTCAAAGATGGCGGCGACAACGAGGGCCTGCTTCATAGACAGCGTTCCGGCGCCTACGGAGGTACCGAAGGAATTGGCGACGTCATTGCCGCCAATATTGAAGGCCATGAAAAGGGCGAAGAGAATGGCGGTGCCAAGGAGAATGGGCTTAGAGCCGTCGACGTAGTCGTGGCCCCAGACCATAAAGCCGATGAGGGTAACGGCGGTAAGGCCGCCAAAGATGGCGTGCCAAATCCAGTCGCTGCCCTTGCCGTTGACGGCCTCAATGTCCGTCATGTGGGTGGTAGGGGTAGACACAGGAGGAACCTTTCGGGAAAGCGTGCACAAGAGGTATGACCGCGCTTCTCAGCGAGACGTATAGGATTCTCAAAAGAAATTCTTATGTAGAGAACGCACGCTCAGACTAAAGTCCCTAGGTTTCGGGAAAGTGAACTCAAGATGTGGAGTTCGTGAAAGCAATGTGGCTATTCGCGAACATAGTGGCCGCCGCTCTTGGTGACGGCCACGTTGTGAGTATTAGCCGCGGTAGGCGCCGCGCTCAAGGGTGTCGCACTGGGACATTTTGCCAGAGTTATATCCGGCGAGGAATGCCTTTTCACGCTGTTCGGAAGAGCCATGCGTCCAGGAATCAGGCTCGACCTGGCCGCCGGAGCGGCGCTGGATATTGTCATCGCCCACCGCCTGGGCGGCCGCTACGGCGTCCGAGACCTGTTCTTTGGTGATTGGCTCAAGCAAGGGGTTATCACCCTTATCGGCATAGGAAGCCCACAGGCCTGCGTAGCAGTCAGCCTGCAGCTCGATCTTTACCGCGTTGGAATCGGCGCCTGGGTCGTTATAGTCCGACAGGCCGAGGGTGCCCTCAAGGTTTTGAATGTGGTGGCCGAACTCGTGCGCCACGATGTACATGCGGGCCAAAGGAGCATTATCCGCGCCGAAGTTGCGCAGGGAATCAAAGAACGCGGTGTCGAAATAGGCGGACTCGTCGCGTGGGCAGTAGAAGGGGCCAGTAGATGAAGTCGCGGCGCCACAGCCGGTATTAACGCTGCCGTGGAAGACCACGCGCTCCGGTTCGGTGTATTGGATATCTGCCTGTTCCGGCAAGACCTTGGACCAGACGTTATCCACGCTGCGACCGGTGAACTCTACGAGGCATTCATCCTTGGTGTTGCCATCTTCTGCAGTTTCGCATTCGGGGCTTTCGCCCTGTGCAGCACCGTCAGATTGGGGCTGCTCGCTGCCCAGAATCGATCCCAAGTCTGAGGGATTGCCGCCCAACAGGAGGAAAAGGCCTACTAGAACAATTGAGCCGACGCCACCGCCAATGGCGATGCCACCGCCACCGCCACCCGAACGCGCTTCTTTGCCGCCGAAATCGGCACCTGATCTAAAAGTCATGCCTAAATAGTGCCACATGGCCCCCTCATGCACAGGGTAAAGATTGCTGCAAGGAGTCTGAAGGAGGGAAACGGTGGTTCTTCAGCGGCCTTCGGGGTTAGCTTGCATCCACCTAACTGCGCTCCGCGTACCGGTAGGGATGTAGAATTGTGCGCGTTCCTAGTCTTGTGCTTGGTTTGGCGCGCGCTGTTTACGCGTGGCGGGACCCGCAAGTGACACAATTTTTAGAAGGGATTGAACATCAGTGCTGCGTACCCACTTAGCAGGTGAGCTCCGCAAAGAACTCGCAGGAGAGACCGTCACCCTAACCGGTTGGGTTTCCCGCCGCCGCGATCACGGTGGTGTGATCTTCATTGACCTGCGCGATCGCTCCGGCATCGCTCAGGTTGTCTTCCGTGAATCTGACGTGGCGGAGCGCGCCCACGACCTGCGTTCTGAATACTGCGTTAAGGTCACTGGTACCGTGGAGCCTCGCCCAGAAGGCTCGGAAAACCCCAACCTGCCGTCCGGTGAGATTGAGGTCAACGTCGCGGATCTTGAGGTTCTGAATAAGTCCGCAGCGCTGCCATTCCAGATTGATGATCCTTCCACCTCAGGTGAGGTAGGCGAGGAGACTCGGCTGAAGTACCGCTACTTGGACCTGCGCCGCGAGCGCCAGGCACAGGCGCTGCGGCTTCGTTCTGCTGCCAACCGCGCGGCCCGCAAGGTACTGGATTCGCATGATTTTGCAGAGATCGAGACTCCAACCCTGACTCGTTCCACCCCGGAGGGCGCACGCGACTTCCTGGTTCCAGCGCGTTTGAAGCCAGGCACCTGGTATGCACTGCCGCAGTCCCCGCAGCTTTTCAAGCAGCTGCTCATGGTCTCCGGCATGGAGCGCTATTACCAGATCGCGCGCTGCTACCGCGATGAGGACTTCCGCGCTGACCGCCAGCCGGAGTTTACCCAGCTGGACGTGGAGATGTCCTTCGTAGACCAGGACGATGTCATCGCCTTGGCGGAAGAAATCGTCACCGAGCTGTGGAAGCTCATCGGCTACGAGATCAAGACTCCGATCCCGCGCATGACCTACGCCGATGCGATGAAGTACTACGGTTCCGATAAACCGGACCTGCGCTTTGACATCAAGATTGTGGAGTGCACCGAGTTCTTCAAGGACACCACTTTCCGCGTCTTCCAGAACGAATACGTCGGCGCCGTGGTTATGGAAGGCGGCGCCTCCCAGCCGCGCCGCCAGTTCGATGCTTGGCAGGATTGGGCAAAGCAGCGTGGCGCCAAGGGTCTGGCCTACATCACCGTGGGCGAGGACGGCACCTTGGGCGGTCCGGTGGCTAAGAACATTACCGATGCCGAGCGCGAGGGCATTGCAGAGCACGTCGGCGCTAAGCCGGGCGACGCCATCTTCTTTGCCGCCGGTGACACCAAGTCTTCCCGCGCCCTTTTGGGCGCTGCACGTGGCGAGATTGCAAAGAAGCTGGACCTTATCAAGGAAGGCGACTGGGCCTTTACCTGGGTTGTAGACGCTCCGCTTTTTGAACCTTCCGCTGATGCGACCGCTTCTGGCGACGTCGCACTGGGCCACTCCAAGTGGACCGCGGTTCACCACGCCTTTACCTCCCCGAAGCCGGAGTACCTGGACAACTTTGACCAGAACCCGGGCGAGGCGCTGGCGTACGCCTATGACATTGTCTGCAACGGCAACGAGATTGGCGGCGGCTCCATCCGTATCCACCAGGAGGACGTGCAGAAGCGCGTCTTCGATGTCATGGGAATCGGTGACGAGGAGGCTCAGGAGAAGTTCGGCTTCCTGCTCGATGCTTTCCAGTACGGCGCCCCACCACACGGCGGCATCGCCTTCGGCTGGGACCGCATCGTCTCCCTGTTGGGCGGTTTCGACTCCATCCGCGACGTTATTGCGTTCCCGAAGTCCGGAGGTGGCGTGGATCCGCTTACCGACGCCCCAGCGGCAATCCCAGCCGCACAGCGTAAGGAGACCGGCGTAGACTACAAGCCAGAAAAGAAGAAGGAACAGGACAAGGCCGGTTCCACTGCGGCAGAGACCGCTGAGGAGAAGTAAGCGGGTAGCTTAATCCTCAGCCTTTAAGACACACCGTGCGGGGCACATCGTTGGTCGCGGCAATTTCGCTGCGGGCGAACTTGTGACCCCGCTTTGGTGTGAGGGGGCATACTGGATAGAACTATGGTTGATAACGAAGCTGTGCTATCACCCGAGGATGTCATCAAAGCCGCCTCGGAGATGTTGTCGCGCCGTTTTGGTGGCACCCCGGAGATGTCGAGCGTGGAGCGCTTGGACGGTTCCGGCAATGCAATGGTTCTGCGCGCCAGGATTGCCCCTGGAGCCTTCCTGCCGCACCGCTCGGTAGTTATTAAGTACAACCCGGTTACCGGCTATGCTGTCGATGATGCTGCGATGCTGCGCGAGGTTGTGGCTTATCAATTCACCACCGCGTTATCTGAGGACGTGCGGCCCGGCCCCGTGCTTCTTGCCCACGATCTGGAGCAGCGGATTATTGTGTTGACGGACTTGGGTGAGGGCGAAACGCTTGCCGACGTCCTTGTACAGTCCACCGATGATGACCGCGTGCGGGTATTGCGCTCGCTAGGCAGTGCGTTGGGGCACATGCACGCTGGAACCGCGGGCCACGAGCAAGATTATGAAACCCTGCTCAATAGGATGCTGCGCAAGAATCCGGACTTGGCCCCGCACCAGTCCGTGCGCGATGAGGCGCTGGAGCGCTCCATTGGCATCGGGCTCGACTTGCTGGATAAAGCCGGGCTTGAGGCACCGGCCAGTTTCCGGGAGCTAGCGGGTCAAGCCGCTCGATCTCTGGCATCCGGCAAGGACCGGGCATTTACTCCCTTCGACCTTTCGCCGGATAACATCATTGTGTCTCATCGCCTGCACTTCTTGGACTATGAATGGGCAGGATTCCGCAATGTAGGCTTCGACGTAGCCTGCGTTATCGCCGGATTCCCACAGTTCCTGTTCTCCAAGCCGATCACGGACGAAGAGGCAGATATCTTCATCTCTGCTTGGTCTCGTGCCGTATCTGAGGTGTGGCCGCTATTTTCTAATGCGGAAGAAATCCACGGCCTTATCGTGGCGTCGCTCATTGGCTGGGCGCTATCGAGCGTGACCACGATGCACGCCGGCGGCATCGAAGGGCTGGTTGCCCTAGCCAGGGGAGAAGCCGAGGTCGTCCATGATCCGCAGCGCTCCATTTTGCGTCCGGCCGACCACGGCCTGTTTACGGAAGATGAATTGCTTGTGCGCCGCGACCTCTATGAAACCTTTGAGGCGCTATCCCGATATGCCGCGCGCTGCGATGGACCCGCCTGCGCGCCCATCGCAGAATTTGGCAGCGCCATTGCGCGCCGCTTGGACGACGAATAGACAATCACGGTGTGCCCGCACCCTTATAGGAGGTAGCTTTCCAGTGTCTCAAGACTCATTATTTGGCGGGCCCACTTCGGAGCGCAGCGCGTCGCCGCTGCCTGGGAAGAACCTTTTCGCCACCCACGCCGGGTCCCCACTGGCGGCGCGCATGCGTCCCCAAAACCTAGATGAAGTGGTCGGGCAAGACCATCTCTTGGCCCCCGGAAAGCCATTACGTCGCCTCGTGGAAGGCTCAGGCGAGGCCTCCGTCATCTTGTACGGGCCGCCGGGCACCGGCAAGACAACCATTGCCTCGCTCATCGCCAGCCAAATGGGGCAGAACTTCGTGGGCCTCTCCGCCCTCGATTCGGGCGTCAAGCAGGTCCGCGAGGTCATCACCCACGCCCGGCAAGAGCTCATTCAAGGCCGGCGGACCGTGCTCTTTATTGATGAGGTGCACCGCTTTTCCAAAACCCAGCAGGACGCCCTCCTCGCAGCCGTGGAAAATCGCACGGTATTGCTCGTAGCGGCAACTACGGAAAACCCTTCCTTCTCCGTCGTCGCGCCGCTTTTGTCGCGTTCGCTGCTGTTGCAATTGCATTCGCTAAGTGATGATGCCCTGAGAGGCGTCGCTAAGCGTGCGCTCGAAAGCGACCGTGGCCTAGGTGAGCGCAACATTCGAATCACCGATGAAGGCTTGGACCAGTTGGTGCTCCTCGCCGGCGGCGATGCGCGGCGCACGCTGACCTATCTTGAGGCCGCGGCCGAAGCGGTTGACGCTGGCGGGGAAATTACCCCACAAACGGTCACGGACAACGTCAATAAGGCAGTGGTGCGCTACGACCGCGACGGCGACCAACACTATGACGTGGTTTCTGCCTTTATTAAGTCCATCCGCGGCTCCGACGTGGATGCTGCGCTGCATTATCTCGCCCGCATGGTAGAGGCCGGGGAGGATCCGCGCTTTATTGCCCGGCGGCTCATTGTGCACGCCTCCGAGGACATCGGCATGGCTGATCCAACCGCGCTCCAGGTGGCCGTGGCGGCGGCTGAAGCCGCTCAGCTCATTGGCATGCCAGAAGCCCGGATCCCGCTCGCGCAAGCCACTATCCACCTGGCCACCGCGCCAAAATCGCCCTCGGTCATTTCTGCCATCACGCAAGCGCAAACCGATGTAGCCGCTGGCAAGGTGGGCCACGTGCCACCGCATCTGCGCGATGGGCACTATGAGGGCGCCAAGCGGATGGGAAATGCCGTGGGCTATGTCTATCCCCACGATGATCCCCGCGGCGTAGTGGAGCAGCAGTACCTGCCCGATGAGCTGGAGGGTTCGGTTTACTATGAACCCACCGATCACGGGGCTGAGAAGCGAGTCTATGACTATATTGGCCGCTTGCGCAGCATTATTCGTGGCAAGCGCGGCCCAGGCAAAAACGCTCGCCGGCCTCGCTGATCCCCACCGATGGGAAATCGCTGTGCAGCGAAGGGTAGAGTTGGGCGGGTTAGAAACTTCTTGATAGAAGATGAAAGCTCAGACAGTTAGGATTGTTGCTCGTGAAGACTCATGAGATCCGGGAACGGTTTACCCAGCACTTCGTCAATTCTGGTCACGAGGCAGTACCAAGCGCCTCGCTGATCCTGGATGACCCTAACCTGCTTTTCGTTAATGCCGGCATGGTTCCGTTTAAGCCCTATTTCTTGGGCCAGCAGAACCCGCCCTTTGCCAAGGGCCTTGCCACTTCCATCCAAAAGTGCGTACGTACCTTAGACATTGATGAGGTGGGTATTACCACCCGCCACAACACCTTCTTCCAGATGGCCGGCAACTTCTCCTTTGGCCAGTACTTCAAGGAAGGCGCCATCACCAATGCGTGGACCTTGCTTACCGGCTCCGTTGATGAGGGCGGCTTTGGCCTAGACCCAGAGCGCTTGTGGGTCACGGTTTACCTGGATGATGATGAAGCCGCCGAAATTTGGCGCGACAAGATCGGTGTTCCAGAAGAGCGCATTCAGCGCCTCGGCATGGAGGACAACTACTGGTCCATGGGTATCCCTGGGCCCTGTGGCCCCTGCTCCGAGATTTATTATGACCGCGGTCCGGAGTACGGCAAGGACGGCGGCCCGATTGCCGATGACAACCGTTACATGGAGATCTGGAACCTGGTCTTCATGCAAAATGAGCGCGGCGAGGGCATTGGCAAGGGCAACTTTGAGATCGTCGGCGAGCTGCCCAAGAAGAACATCGATACCGGCCTGGGCATCGAGCGCGTGGCCTGCATTTTGCAGGACGTAGACAATGTCTATGAAACGGACCTGCTGCGCCCAGTTATTGACGTAGCCGAAGAGCTTACCGGTGCCTCTTATGGCGATAAGGCTTCCCACGAAGACAACATCCGCTTCCGCGTGGTAGCTGACCACTCCCGTACCGGCATGATGCTCATCCTGGATGGCGTGACCCCGGGCAATGAGGGCCGCGGGTACATCCTGCGCCGCCTGCTGCGTCGCATTATCCGTTCCGCCAAGCTGCTGGGCGCTAAGGGCGCGACTATGGAGCGCTTCATGAATACGGTCATGGACACCATGACCCCGTCTTACCCGGAGATTGCGGACAACCGCGAGCGCATCCTGCGCGTTGCCGTGAATGAGGAAAAGGCTTTCCTGAAGACCCTCGAGTCCGGCACCCGCCTCTTCGACGATGCCGTCCAGGAACTCAAGTCCACTTCCCGCGCGAAGACCGCAAAGGTGCTACCGGGTGAGAAGGCCTTTGAGCTGCACGATACCTACGGTTTCCCCATCGACTTGACCTTGGAGATGGCCCAGGAAGCCGGCCTTGAGGTCGACATGGATGGCTTTAACGACGCCATGGGTGAGCAGCGCCGCCGCGCCAAGGCCGATAACCAGGCCAAGAAGCACGGCCATACTGACCTTTCTCTCTACCGCGACTGGGTAGACAATAACCCCACCGTCTTCACCGGCTTTGAGGAGCTTACTTCCGACGCCCGCGTGATCGGCCTCGTCCGCGGCGGCGAAAAGGTCGACCAGGTGCACGAGGGCGAACAGGTTGAGGTCATCTTGGACCACACCCCGCTGTACGCCGAAGCGGGCGGCCAGATGGCAGACCGCGGCCGCATTATGGCCGGTGAGTCTTTGCTGGAGGTCAACGACGTTCAAAAGATTGGCAAGAAGCTGTGGGTACACAAGGCCACGGTTACCGCTGGCGGCCTTGACTTGGGGATGTCCGTTGAAGCGGCTGTCGACGAGCAGTGGCGCCACGGTGCTACCCAGGCCCACTCTGCTACGCACCTCATTCACGCCGCACTGCGTCAGGTGCTTGGCCCCACCGCTGTCCAGGCCGGCTCCATGAACCGCCCGGGTTACCTGCGGTTTGACTTCAACTACACCGAGCAGCTCAGCCAGGCACAGCTGGAGGAGATCGCTTTGATTACCAACCAGGCAATCGACTCCAACTTTGCGGTCAACACCATTGAGACCTCCCTGGAGGAGGCCAAGGCCATGGGAGCTATGGCACTATTCGGTGAGAACTACGGCAAGGAAGTCCGGGTAGTAGAAATCGGCGGTCCGTTCTCCATCGAGCTCTGCGGCGGTACCCACGTTGGTTCCTCCGCTGAAATCGGACCGGTATCCGTGCTGGGTGAGTCCTCCGTTGGCTCTGGTGCTCGCCGCATCGAGGCCTACTCCGGTTTGGATGCCTTCCGTTACTACTCCAAGGAAACTGCCTTGGTAGAAGGCGTGTCCCGCGAGCTCAAGGTGCAGACCGAGGATTTGCCGGATCGCATCGCGCAGCTGTCTGAAAAGCTCAAGGCAGCGGAGAAGGAAATTGAAACCCTGCGCAAGCAACAGCTGGCTGCGCGTGCCACCGAGTTCGTCAGCGCAGCCAAGGACATCAATGGATTCAAGGTCATTGCGCTGACCTTGCCAGAAGGCACCACCGGCGGGGACCTACGCACCGTTGCTACGGACCTGCGCAACCGCCTGCGCGAGGAAGAAGCCGTTATCGTCTTGGGCGCCGAGGATAAGGGCAAGTTCCCGTTCATCGCGGCGGCTACGGACAAGGCCGTTGGACGCGGCGTGAAGTCCGGGGACATTGTGAAGCAGTTTGGCCAGTACGTCGACGGTCGTGGCGGCGGTAAGCCGGATATGGCTCAGGGCTCTGGTTCTACTGCAGCCGGTGCTGAGCGCGGCTTTGCAGCCGTCAAGGACATGCTCGAGTCCCTATAGGAGTTCGACCGTGGCAAAAGTGGAACCAGATACCCCCGGAGTTGATGACCCGGGGCAGGGCCGCCGGATCGCACTCGATGTCGGTACGGTGCGTATTGGCGTGGCAGTCTCCAATAGGGAAGCCACGCTTGCCACTCCAGTGGAGACCGTGCACCGGGAAACCGGGTTCAAGGATCGCGATAAGGGCGATATTGACCGCATCTTGGAACTCATTGATTCCTACGATGCAGTTGAGGTCATCGTAGGGTTGCCACGGGACTTGCAGGGAAATGGGTCCAAAAGCGTAAAACATGCTAAAGAAATTGCGTTTCGCATCCGCCGTCGGTTGAATCGAGATGCAAATATAGATAAAGTTCCACCACCAGTACGTTTGGCTGATGAGCGTCTGACTACCGTGGCAGCAACCACCGCGCTGCGCGCGTCCGGCGTGTCCGAGAAGAAGGGCCGTAAAGTCATCGACCAAGCAGCAGCGGTGGAGATATTGCAGACTTGGTTAGATGGGCGCGCGAGCGCGCTACGCTCCCATGCTGCAATAGACCAGCCTTCAGACTCAGGAGACTAAAACACGTGAGCCGTAACCAAGAACGCCTCGGCCGATCGATGGAACCGAAATACGTCAAGCGCCGCCAGCGCGGCATTGCCGTTGTCATTGCGTCCATCATCGTTATCCTTGGCGCCCTTATCTACATCGGATTCCGCCTCGGTAATACCTCTGCCGACTATGAAGGAACCGGCAACGGTACCACCCAGCTGGTGGAGGTGCCGGAAGGCTCGTCCATGTCCGAGCTCGGACCTGCATTGGTAGAAAAGAATGTGGTGAAGACGAAAGACGCCTTCGATTCTGCTGCGTCGATGAACCACAGTGCGAGCCAAATCCAGCCGGGTTTCTACCGTCTGCAGGAAGAAATGAGCGCAGACGCAGCGGTCGAGGCATTGCTGGATGAGAATAACCGCGTGGACATGCTCGACGTGCAAGGTGGTGCCACCTTGGAGGACGTCAAGGTTGTGGGCGGAGACGTCCGCTACGGTATTTACTCCCTGATTTCTGAGGTCAGCTGCAACGATGGCAACTGCCTGAAGAAGGAGGACTTGGAAAAGGTTGCCGCCGAAACCGACCCAGCCGAGCTGGGTGCACCGGAGTGGGCTTTGGACGCTATTAATAAGCGCGGCAATGACCCCAAGCGCATTGAGGGCCTTATCGCGCCAGGCCAGTACGTCTTGGACCCCAATATGGAGGCGAAGGATATCCTCAAGGATCTCATCACCCGCTCCACCAAGCGTTACAACGAAACCAATATTGAAGAACGCGCCCAGGCTATCGGCTTGAGCCCTTATGAGCTGCTCACCTCCGCTTCCTTGGTGGAGCGCGAGGCGCCAGCGGGCGAGTTCGACAAGGTTGCCCGCGTTATCCTAAACCGCTTGGATGAGCCAATGCGCCTGGAGTTTGACTCCACCGTGAACTACGGCTTGGAAGACGTTGAGCTGGCCACCACCGATGAGGCCCGTGGGGAGAAGACCCCGTGGAATACCTACGCGAAAGAGGGCCTGCCGGATACCCCGATTGCTTCTCCTTCGGACGATGCAATCAAGGCTATGGAAGAGCCGGCTGAGGGCAACTGGAAGTTCTTCGTCACCGTGGACCAGGAGGGCACCACCGTATTCTCCGATACTTACGATGAGCACTTGGGCCGCGTCGATGACGCCATCCGCTCCGGCGTGCTTGACTCCAAGCGGGAAGGCGAGGGCGCTGGTTCCGGCAACGGCGACGCCGCTGCCGAGCAGCCCGCCCAGTAGAGCCACGACGACCACAAAGAGGTAGAACACCATGCCACGTGCGGCTGTCCTTGGTAGCCCCATCGAGCACTCCTTGTCTCCGGTGCTTCACAATGCTGGCTATGAGGCCGCCGGGCTGGCCGGTTGGGACTACACCCTCTTTGAAACATCGGCGGAGGGGCTTCCGGAATTAGTGGCGGCAAGCGACTCAGAGTTTGTTGGTTTCTCCGTGACCATGCCTGCCAAGTTTGCCGCCCTCCGCTTCGCGGACAATGTAAGTGACCGTGCCCAACTGATTGGCTCGGCAAATACCTTGGTGCGCAGGGCCGACGGTTGGTTTGCAGATAATACCGATACCGAGGGCGTACGCGGTGCACTCGGCGAACTTCTGGGGGATAATCCAACAGCTCATGCGCTGCTTATTGGCGCTGGGGGCACCGCTCGTCCCGCGTTGTGGGCGCTAGCTGAGCGCGGGGTGAAAAAGGTTACGGTCCTCAACCGTTCCGACCGCAGCTCCGAACTTTTGCCGCTTGCCCAGAACTTAGGGCTGGAACTTTCCTTTGTCAGTTTCGACGGGGACTTATCCGCGCTGGCCCGCACTGTCGATGTCATTGTGTCCACGGTTCCAGCCGCGGCGGTGGAAGACTATGTCTTTGCCATTGCCCACGCACCGGTGCTGGACGTCATTTATGATCCTTGGCCCACGCCGCTGACCATGTGGGCGGCGGCCAATGGGTACAAGACCGTCGGCGGGCATGTCATGCTCGCGCACCAAGCATTTAGCCAGTTCGAGCAATTTACCGGGGTGGCGGCCCCGCGGGAAGAGATGCTGAAGGCATTGAACCAGGAGCTGCAGAAGCGGTCGCAGACGGCTAAGTAGGAGGGGCGTCGGCAAGCGCGGCCTGCAACCCTCGTGCAGTAGAAGCTGCAGAATTCACCATGTAGACAAAGGCGCTCAGCGTTTGCTCACAGCGTGCCTTAGTGTGATTCCCGTGCTAATAGTCGGGGGAATTATTTATTGTTTGTGGGCAGCAGCCCTGTGCTGGTGGGATGTTCGGCAGCGCCGATTGCCAGATTGGCTGACGCTTCCAGCTGCGGTGCTGTCGCTTGTCGTGGCCAATTGGAGTGGGCTGTGGTGGCCGGGGATCTACCTCGTGCTGGGGCTGGCCCATGCAGGCGTGGGTGGAGGCGACATCAAACTCGCCTGGCCCCTGGGAATGCTGGTGGGGCATGTGGCTGGGTTTATGGGTGTGGTAGCAGCAAGCGGCAGCGCGTCCCTTCTGACGCTTATGTGGTCGGCGTGCAGTGGGCAGAAGGAGAGCCCGCATGGTCCTGCAATGTTGCTAGCGGCAACGGTCGTTATCGCATGTGCGCACCCTCTTTGAGGGGGTAGAAGAATTTATTGCGGGGCCAAGTTGGTACTGGATTGGCCAGGCCGTGCGATAATACCCGCATGCTTCGTTGGACTACTGCAGGTGAATCCCACGGCCAAGCTCTTATTTCGATGTTGGAGCACATGCCCGCTGGGGTCCCCATTACCCGCGCCGATATTTCCCATCAGCTTTCCCGGCGCCGCCTAGGTTATGGCCGCGGTGCCCGTATGAAGTTTGAGGCTGATGAGGTCACCGTGCTGGGTGGAGTCCGCCATGGGCTCACCTTGGGTAGTCCCATCGCCATCATGATTGGCAATACGGAGTGGCCCAAGTGGACAACCATCATGGCGGCCGATCCTCTGGATATGGACGATGAGGACACTATTAAAGCGATGAACTCCGGCCGCGGTGCCGCCTTGACTAGGCCGCGCCCCGGGCACGCTGACTTTGCCGGAATGGTGAAGTATCGCCACAGGGAAGCGCGCCCCATCCTGGAGCGCTCCTCTGCGCGTGAGACGGCGGCCCGTGTGGCCGCAGCTACCGTTGCGCGCAATTTCCTGCGCGAAACCTTGGGCGTCGAGGTTCTCTCCCACGTGATATCTATTGGTGCTTCCGAGCCTTATCAGGGGCCTGCACCAGCGTTCGCGGACATCGAGGCTATCGATGATTCGCCGGTCCGCGCCTGCGATAAGGCGGCTGAAGCCTCCATGATTGCGGAAATTGAGGCCGCAAAGAAGCAGGGCGATACCTTGGGCGGCATCGTTGAAGTTGTGGTCGATGGCCTGCCTATCGGGCTAGGCTCGCACATTTCCGGCGATGACCGCTTGGACGCACAATTGGCCAGCGCCTTGATGGGCATTCAGGCGATCAAGGGAGTGGAAATTGGCGATGGTTTTGCCGAGGCCCGTCGTCGCGGTTCCGCTGCCCACGATGAGATGGTGCGAACCGAAGAAGGCGTATCCCGCCTCAGCAACCGTGCAGGGGGACTCGAAGGCGGCATGACGAACGGGCAGCAGCTGCGCGTGCGGGCGGCAATGAAGCCGATTTCTACGGTTCCGCGTGCCTTGCGCACTATTGATATGGAGTCCGGCGCTGAAGCTACTGCCATCCACCAGCGCTCAGATGTGTGCGCGGTTCCGGCGGCAGGCGTCGTTGCAGAAGCAATGGTTGCCCTCGTTCTTGCGCGGGCCGTGCTAGAAAAATTCGGTGGCGATAGCCTCGAAGAAACCTCTGCGGCCATCGCCGCGTATGATAAATACGTTTCGGACCGCCTTGCTTTTGACCAGGAGTAAGTTATGACCACCCCAACCGCCGTTACGGGACTGCCCCGTCCACGCGTTGTTTTGGTTGGCCCGCCAGGTGCGGGTAAATCCACCATTGGCCGTCGCCTTTCCCACGCCTTGAGCTGCGAACTGGTGGATTCGGATCACCTTATTGAACAGACTAAGAATAAGCCGTGCGGGGAAGTTTTTAGCGAGCTAGGTGAACCTGACTTTCGCGCGCTCGAAGCTGAACACGTTGCTGCGGCACTGCGCACTGGTGGAGTAGTCAGCCTCGGCGGCGGGGCAGTGTTGACAGATTCCACCCGTGAGCTGCTGGAGCGCCATACCGTCATCTTTTTGGATATCTCCCCCGAAGAAGGCGCACGGCGTACATCCGGGGATAGCAATCGGCCGGTGCTTGCATCCGACACTCCACTCGAGCACTACCGCAACCTCGTGGAGGTGCGGCGCCCGTATTACCAGGAGGTGGCAGATTACCGGGTACGCACCGATGCTCGGACCCCACAGCAGGTGGTGGGCGATATCCTCGGCTTCCTCGATACCCTGTAGATTCCCCGCCGCGCTAACACTAGTTCCTCGCCCCATTGGCTCGGCGGCGAACGGAAAGGATCACCATGCCCAGCATTGCCGTTAATGGACCACAGCCCTATGAAGTTCGCATTGGCACCGATCTCAACCGAGGCATCGCGCAGCGCTGTGCACAGATTGGTGCAGTCCAGGCGGGCATTATCTGCCAGCCGCCGCTGCGTGCCGCGGCCGAGCGCTTAGCAGAACTCGTTGCCTCTGAAGGGGTCGAGCCTACGCTTATCGACGTCCCCGATGCCGAGGCCGCCAAGCAGCTCAACGTCATCGGCGGCGTGTGGGATCAGCTGGGGGAGAAGGGCTTTAATCGCCGTGACGTCATCATCGGCCTCGGCGGTGGCGCTACCACCGATTTGGCTGGGTTCGCCGCGGCCGGGTGGATGCGCGGCATCAAGGTCATTCAGGTGCCCACCACGCTATTGGCCATGGTTGACGCGGCCGTCGGCGGCAAAACCGGCATCAATACCGCAGCCGGCAAGAACCTCGTTGGCGCCTTTCATGAGCCAGATTCTGTGTTTGTGGATCTCGAGCGCCTCGAAACCCTGCCCGCGGCGGAAATTGTCGCTGGTTCAGCAGAAATCATTAAAACCGGATTCATCCATGACCCGGTGATCCTTGAGCGCTATGACAGTGACCCCGGCGCATGCGTGGACCCGCAGGGCCATCTTCCAGAATTGATTGAGCGCTCCATTGCGGTGAAGGCTGCGGTGGTGGGCGAGGATCTCAAAGAATCGGGCCTGCGTGAAACGCTGAACTACGGCCATACCTTTGGCCATGCTGTGGAGCGCCATGAACATTATGAATGGCGCCATGGCCACGCGGTGGCGGTGGGCATGATGTTTATCGCCCACCTAGCGCATGCGCGCGGCCTCATTGACGCGGAACTGGTGGAAAAGCACCGCCGGATCCTGCACAGCATTGGGCTGCCGACTACGTATAGGCCAGGGCAGTTCGCGGACCTGTATGAGGCAATGACCCACGATAAGAAGAACCGCGACGGACATATCCGGTTTGTAGCCTTGACCGGGGTGGGCGAGACCACCCGTCTCGAAGGCCCCAGTACGGAAGAGCTAGAAGCGGCCTACGCCGCGATTTCGGAGTAGAAATGAAGATTATTGTCCTCAACGGCCCGAACTTGAACCGCTTGGGAAAGCGACAACCGGATGTCTACGGCTCCACCACCTTGGCGGATGTAGAGCAAATGATCTCCTCTCGCGCCGCCGCGCACGGTGCAGAAGTAGAGTGCTTCCAGTCCAACCATGAGGGTGAGCTCATTGAGAAGGTGCATGCCGCCGCGGATGCGGGACACCCCGTAATAATTAATCCCGGCGGATTTACCCATACCTCAGTGGCCCTGCGGGATGCTCTGGCAGAGGTAGCCGATGGCGCCGGGTTCGTAGAGGTGCATATTTCTAATGTGCATGCGCGCGAGCCCTTCCGCCATCACTCCTATCTCAGCCCTATTGCCCGCGGCGTGATCGCCGGGTTGGGTGTCTTCGGCTACGTGGCGGCAGTGGACTACCTCTGCCAATAGGCCCCACGAACGGGCTGGACGGCAGCCGGCTAGAAAGAAATCCGCCCAACTGCGGGGGTAGGGTCGATATACTGGGTGGATACTTTCTACACCGCAGTCGACCCAGAAGGATGAAATCATGGCTTTGGCAGATACCCGTTTTAGTGACCGGCGCCGCAAACTTGCCGCGGAACTAGCCGGCCAGCGCATCGATGCCGTTCTGGTTACCCACCTCACGCACGTGCGCTACCTTTCGGGATTCTCCGGCTCGAATGGCGGGCTACTTTTGCGCAAGGACCTTACCGCGCAGGTTGCTACCGACGGCCGGTATACCACGCAGATTGCCCGCGAAGTTCCTGATCTGGAGGCTATCCAAGGCCGCGCGGTAGGAAAGGTACTCCTGCAGCAGTTTGCCGATGTCGAGGGGCCAGTTCGAGTCGGTTTTGAAGCCGATTACCTCTCGGTCTCTGAGCTGAAGGACCTGGAAGAGTCCGCCCCAGAGTCGGTTACCTTGGTTCCCATCGCCGGTGTCATTGAAAAAATTCGCTTGGTCAAGGATTCGCTCGAGCTAGAAAAGCTGGAAGAGATCGCCGCGCTGGCTAATCAGGCGCTGGAGGAACTACTCGCCGCTGGTGAGTTGCGTGCCGGCCGCACCGAGCGCCAGGTGGCCGCCGATTTGGAGTACCGGATGCGCATTCTCGGCTCGGAGCGGGTGAGCTTCGATACCATCGTGGCTTCTGGCCCGAATTCGGCGATGCCGCACCATGGTGCTGATGACCGGGTCATCGAGGACGGCGACCTAGTGACCATCGATTTCGGTGCGCACCTGCGCGGGTTCAACTCCGATTGCACCCGCACCTACGTCGTGGGCACGGCGAATGATTTTGCCAAGGAAATCTATGATGTGGTGCTCCGCGCCCAAAAGGCGGGCGTGGCAGCCTCGGTACCGGGCGCTAAGCTTGCCGACGTCGACGCCGCCTGCCGCGATGTCATCTCCGCCGCGGGCTACGGCGACTACTTTGTGCACTCGACGGGCCACGGCGTGGGCCTAGACGTCCACGAGGCCCCGTTCGCGGCACAGACCGGTAAGGGCGAACTCGCCGCCGGCATGACCCTGACCATCGAGCCAGGCATCTATGTGCCAGGCAAGGGCGGCGTGCGCATCGAAGATACGCTCATCATTACCGATGGCGCACCGAAGATCATTACCGCCGCGACGAAGGAATTTACTGAACTGCCCGCCTAGTGAGCCAGCACCTTGGAGCTAAGCAGCTGGGCGACGTTGCGGTTGCCCAGGTGCGTGAGGTGATTAAAGAGGTTGTGCGGTACGGAGTACTCCCACTTGCCGGAAATCCAGCGGGAGCTGTCCGGCGCGCACATGCCGTGATCAATGGAGTCGGCACGTAGGTTGTAGTACTGCACGCCGTTTGCGCGTGCTGCCTTGTACATGGCGCTATTGACTTGGTCCTCACCGGTGCGAACCAGGCCCGCGTAGTCCATGTTGAACCCGGCTTCAGAGGAACCCGGTGCGGAGGTACGCAGCGGGCATACCGCGCCATTGCGGGCGGAGATAGCGGGATAACCTACAACGGTGATGCGGGCATTCGGGGCGGCGTGGCGAATCCGCTGGATCGAATGCTTCATTCCGTCGTAGTAGGGGTTGGAAGAAGAAAGCGATGGGCGGACGATTTCCTGGAAATCATTGGCGCCGAACTGAATTAAAACATTTTTGGTGGCACCGTTGAGATCACTATTGGCAATGGCTCCGTTGATCTGCTCATCGAAGTCCTTGCGGTGCGAGTGGCCGGCGGCCTTCGCCGCAGAGCATGCGTAGTTGGCTACGTGCTGACCTGAAACGCGCCCCAATTCGCGGCCAACATTACTCTGACCCTGCGGGCAACCCTGTGGGGACGGCGCGCCAGGAGCGTCTTCGATGCCGTGGGTGGCAGAAGAGAGCGTAGTGCTTGCCGAAGGGGACAGGCTCGAGGTAGTACCAATTTGGCCATAGGTTGGGTTGGCAAAGACAGAATCGCCGAGCATCACAGTCTGGGCGTCTGCCGCCATGGCCTGCGGGGCGGAGAGTGCTGCTACGGCTGTGCCAGTAGCGGTAGCCGCGGCGTAAAGCTTCTTGAGAGACATCGCAAAAATCCTTGGTAGATATGTGAAAAATTAATAAAGCAAAATCTTATCGTACGGCGAGTTATTGCTGGATAAAAACCATTGATTGTCCGCGCGTCTATCCGCTTTGGGCAGGCGAAAGGCCCCGAAAGTCACTCCGCAGAATACTGTGGGGCAGAAACGGGGGACCGGTAATACCCCAAGGGGCAGTTGTCCGGTAGGCTTAAACATTGTTTTCAACCTTTAGTCCACAATTTTCGGGAGTTTAACCGCAATGGCTGATACTACTGATTTCAAGAACGGCCTCGTTCTGAAGATCGACAACAAACTGATGCAGATCGTTGAGTTCCAGCACGTGAAGCCGGGCAAGGGCCCAGCCTTCGTGCGTACCAAGCTCAAGGATGTTGTCTCCGGTAAGACCGTGGACAAGACGTGGAATGCTGGCGTAAAGGTAGAGACCGCTACCGTGGACCGCCGCGATATGACCTACCTGTACAACGATGGCACCAGCTACGTTGTTATGGATGAAAAGACCTTCGAGCAGTTCGAGCTCCCGCCGGAGAAGTTCGGCGATGCCGCTCGCTTCCTGCTGGAGAACATGCGCGTTCAGGTTTCCTTCTACGAGGATGAGGCACTCTTTGCAGAACTGCCTATCTCCGTAGACCTCAAGGTAGAGCACACCGAACCTGGCCTGCAGGGTGACCGTTCTTCCGGCGGTACCAAGCCCGCCACCCTGGAAACCGGTGCTGAAATCCAGGTTCCGCTGTTCATCGAGATCGGCAATGTTCTCAAGATTGATACCCGTACCGGCGAGTACCTCTCCCGCGTTAACAACTAGGGCATCTGACTGTGTCTGATAACACCCCTAAGCGCGATATCAACTACAAGCGGCACACCGCGCGGTACCGTGCACGTCGTCGTGCCGCCGATATCCTCTACGAAGCAGAAAACAGGGACGTTGACCCCGTTGCCATCGTGGAGGATCGCATCGCCTTGGCACGTGAGGATCGCAATGCGGTAGCGCCTGTGGCCGAATACACGCAGGTGATTGTCAAGGGCGTCGCTGAAGAGCTGGATGCCATCGATGACACCATCTCTCGCTTCCTTGCGGAGGACTGGGAGCTGCACCGTATTCCCGCAGTAGACCGTGCTATCCTGCGCGTTTCGGTTTGGGAGCTACTCTTCAATCCCGATATTCCTACCGCCACCGCTGTAGTAGAAGGCGTAGAAATCGCCTCTCAGTACTCCAATGAGCAGGCAGCACCTTATATCCACGCGGTATTGGACGATGTGGCGCAGTCCCGCTCCGCCGAAAGCCCGATGTCTGCAGAGCACCAGGGCCTAGAGGAAGAGGAACACGATGCTGCTGCGGCTAAGGACACGACGGATGCCGTTCCACCAGCCGAACCGGCAGAGACTGCGAGCAACGCAACCGCGTCTGATGAGGATCCTGAATCTGCAGAAGACTCGGCCGAGTAGCACCGTCGAGTAGTACTCGCGCCCTTTTATCGTGAGCCAATTTTCCGCCTGCGGTCGGCTTGGTAGAAACACCAGGCTGGCGGCGGGCGGTATTTTTGTACCATGGGAGGCATGGGCAAATTCAAGATTCATGATGCGCTGGGCCTGAGAGCAGGGAAGAATTTCCGCCTCGCTGATGTAGACCCTGCCGCTACGCCAGGTTTTAGTGGCTCTAAGGCCGACCTTGCTGCTCGCTTTGCACGTTACGACGAAGAGCTTTATGAGCTCCAAGAGCGTCTTTTTGCTAATGGCCGCGCGCATGAAGGTAGCGCGCCGTCTTTACTGGTGGTTTTGCAAGGGATGGATACCTCCGGCAAGGGCGGCGCCATCCGTAATGTCTTTTCGGTCTTTGACCCGCAAGGCACCAAAACTGTGGGCTTTGGCAAACCGACGGACGAGGAATTGGCGCACGACTTTTTGTGGCGCATTCGCAAACATGACCCCCTGCCGGGCCAGATTGTGGCGTTCGACCGCTCCCATTATGAAGATGTGCTCATCCAGCGGGTACATAAATGGGTAGACGAAGACGAAGTGGATCGCCGTTTTGCAGCCATACGGGACTATGAGCAGGAACTTGCCGGCCGCAACGTTAAGATTTTAAAGATATTTCTGCATATCTCTCCGCAGTTCCAAAAAGAAAACCTCCTGGAGCGCACCGAACGCGAGGACAAATATTGGAAATACGATCCATCCGATGTTGAGGAGCGCGGATATTGGGACGAGTACATGGCTGCTTATGAAGATGCCATTCGCCGAACAGATGAAATCTGGGCACCGTGGTATGTCCTCCCCACGGACAATAAGAAATACGCCCGCATGGCGTTGAAATTCCTCATCGTGGACGCGTTGCGCCACCTAGAGCTTTCTTGGCCTGCACCGGATTTTGATCCTGAGCAAGAACGCCAGCGCATTCTCGACGCCGAGTGAATGTCCACAAGAAAAGCTCCCTTTCGCCGCCCAATCCCGCATGAGGAATGGAAGGCTAAGGGAGCTTGCTTCTTAGGCGACGTTAGTTAACTCGTGGCATCTCCAGCACCGGAGTTATTGCCTTCCGCGCCGGCCTTGCCAGCAGTTTCGGAGCCAAGCTTGGCCATTTCTTCCGCAGCAGAGACCATGGCGTCCTGTCCACGGATTACGCCGTCTACTGCAGATTTCAAGGCTGCCTGCAGCTGCTCATCGGTCATGCCGGCAGCGGCAGGGATATCGCGCTCGGTGCGCACCACGAGCATGTCATCGTGCTCCGAGATAACTGCGCGGGCGCCGAAGGCGACGGAGTTGATCTGGTTAGCCGCGAGAAAGAGGCCGGCGTCGGCCTTGGAATAGGCGGCGTCGGTAGGCACATCGCAACGGACAATAACCACAGAATCAAGGACCGCGAACATAGTGGGCAGGCCATTGAGGTTAGCGGTAGCTGCCTCAATATCGCTGTCCATCTTGGTCAATTCGATATCGAAGCTGCGCATGGCCTCGACAACGCGGTCAAGGGTAATCTCCGGCAGGTTGTTTTCGGTAGAGGCATTAGTCATGGTTGTGCTCCTCCCAAGTCACGAGCTGTGGGTAGTGTTCTTCCACGAAGGCGAAGGACTGCAGCATAGAATCCAGCGTGGACATCACGAAGACGCCGATCTGGTTGCGGGACAAACCGTGGGCAATGTTGATCTCGCGTACGCCGGAAACAGCGAGGTTATTCTCGGCAGACTCGAAGAAGCGCAGGGTCGGCGCGAAGTGCTGCTGGTTCCACTGGTTGAGCACCATCAGCAGGCTTGGGCCTTCAGAAGACGGCACATTGCCGCGCCAAACGGAATCCGCCACGAGCACATCATCACGCACCTGCATGGCGATGGCGACGTTGGAGAAACCAGTGCGCAGAATCTGCACGGTCTCTTCCTCGCTTACTGGCTGCTCTTCAAGGCGGTATTCCAGGTTCTCGGATTCAAAGATCTCGCCGATGCGCTCGAGAGTTACGGGCTCTACCGGCGTATCGGGATACAGGGTTGGTTCTTCAGACACTTAAGTAGTCTCAATCCATGTACTAATCGGGGATAAAGGTCAACCTTTACTAGTTTACCTAACTGAACTGATGCTTTCCGCCTGTCCAGGAATGTCGCGGGTCTTGTCCGTCACTCGGCTCACAACTCGACGTGGCCGACGGCCGATTGAGCTGGGCGGCAGTTTCCCATTCCGCAAGTCCAGTGGTGCACATACGTGTTAGTGGACTGCCCAGCTGAGGACGGGCAGCGGAAAAACGCATTAGCAATCATTAGGTTTGAGCATCTGAGCGAGACAAACCACAGTGGAGCCCACTCCCGCTGCTACCTCGGAGTCCATGAGTCTCTCCGATTTCTCTCAGCTCGCCCCGGCGTGATCATTTCCTGCCGTGACGAGCACTGGCTGGTCAGCAACGTCGCGCTTACCGCTGATGGTTTCCGAATTCGTGCGCGTGGTGTGAGTGATTACGTGCGTGATACAACGGCCACTTTCTTCACCGCACTTGATGACATTGCGGTTTTCGACCCGGCCAATGTCGCGGTGACCCCGGGTGAGTCTTCGCTTTTTCGGCATATTCGCTTGTGGTTGGAGTCGACGCTGCGCCGCACGCCGGTGCCGCTGTACCAAAAGCAGCTGGAGGTGGCCACGCAGAGGCTGGCGGACCCGCTGGATTATCAGCTGTCTGCGGTGAAGTTGGCGATTTCAGATGAGCGCCTGTAGAGACAGGAAGAGGATGCCGGCGCCCATGGCTGTCCCAAACAGCGCGAGCACCCAACTCCAGGCGGGGCCTTCGGACTTGGTGGCTACACTGCTTATCGACGCCGACCCGGAAGCACTATCGCCGGTGCCATTTGCGTGGGGCTTGGAAATAGTCATCGATTCTACTTTCTAAAACTCCACCTCGTTGCGGAAATCGAGCGGGTCATACAGTGGCCGCAGTCCCGGCCGCGACCGAGCTCGTCCGAGCCAATCGCTAATATTTCTATGACTGCGGCTATCAATTTCTTAGTGATGCTTAGTGGTACAGTTTGGCGACAAGCTCCTCATGGTGCCTCTTAGCTTCATCACCTCACAGGATATCGTCGAAAAGCAGCTCTCTACGGTTGCTCGGTGTAAGCCGCTCATGCGCGCGCTCGGTACACGCCCCATCGCCCGGCGGAGCTGGCCAACGCCCCGTCCCTCCACCACTGCGACGACTCTAACGGTGGCGGGCATCGCGGCCCGCTAGCGAGCCGGGGGTATAACTTGGGGCCGGATGGTGCCTCTGCGCGAATTTTAGGGTTCGGGGCGTGGGGTGTAGGTACGGCGTGCAGCGCACGGGGGAGTAAGGCGTTTCTGCTACTGAGAATCGAAGTCCTCAACGATGAGGCTTGCTGCATGCTCGCGGAGGTAGTCGCGCATGTAAGGCAAAGCGAAGTCGACTTCGCCGTGGCCGGTGGTGGTGATCATTTCGGCGTCGAGAAGCCGGCGGCGGTAGTTGCCCACATAAGAATCTGTTTTATTGAAGCGAGCCTTGATATCCGATATTTTGGTGGGGCCATCATTTTGGGCCATGTAAACCAAGAAGCTTCGGTCGACGTTCGAGAGGTCCGATAGTGCCGGCTCGTGGACAAGCTGGCCGAGCTTGCGCTGCGCAGTTGCGACTGCTCGCTGAGCAGAGTCAATGGAAATTTCGGAGCCGTCATCCGAAATGCGTTCTTTTTCCCTAAATGAGCATTGGCCAACGAGTTGAATCATGAATGGGTAACCATGACATGCCTCGACTGCGGTTTTAAGAGCGTCCTGTGACCATGAGGTTGCGGCGCTGTGGAGAGGCTCTTCCAATGCTTCACGAACATCCGAATCGGAGACTCTACCTAGCTCAATGCGGTTTGCGCGGCGAAGGAAAGTGACTGGATTGGCATCGCCGTGGCTGTTTAGCTTCCCGGAAAGCAGCGGCCTGATTGAAGATGGGATGCCCGCCATGACTACGGAAATGTCTTCACCCTCACGGATGAGGTGCTGTATTGTGGCCCCGAACTCTATGAGCTCTTGGCTGCGTTGGTGGTGCATCTCATCCAGAGTTACGAGCACTCCGCCGGGCTCCTGGCGGGCTTTCCGGTCCAGTTCGCGTTTATAAGCCAGCAGATCCTTAAGCGCATTGCGTAGCGAGTATGTTGATTCCGCGATAGCGCGGGTATCCCAATTAAGTCCGCCGCCAATGCCGAGGATGGAGACGTTGAGCCCCTTGAGTTGCTTCCTGTCCTGGGACAGGCGTTGGATAATGCTGCTGCGGAAGCGCTCAACAAAACCGGTTGTTGCAGTATCGCTGAGCGTGAGCCAGCCGCGCGCGAGTGCTTCATCTTCGAAAGCGTTGAGCAGGACGGTTTTCCCGATGCCGCGGGGGCCAATGATGAGAGAGATTCTCTCATGGGCGCCGGGTCCCTCATCGAGTGCAAAACCGAAATCATCAATGGCATCGCTGCGACCAACCAGCAACGGGGGAGTGGCGCCAAGGGTGGCTGTAAAGGGATTGGTGTGCTTCGGTTTCATGCTCTCACTATAAGCCACAAGGCTTTTGACTGTCTCTTATACACATCTACGAGCCCACGAGAC